>CAYVRC010000044.1:24403-31442 GCA_964453205.1 uncultured Pirellulaceae bacterium
CAAAGTCATGACCCAAGAATGTTTAATTGCCGAATTCGCCGACCGTTCGTCTTTCGAAACCGCGATCGAAGTCTTGCGGAAAGGGAATTTTCGGCAAGACGATTTCTCCGTCGTCACCACCGCGGAAGACGTCGATGACGCGGTCGCTCCGTCCGCCAAGACCACGACAGACGACTCGCCGCCGGCCGAAGAGACGACCGGCACATCGATATTGGTCGGCGGCACCTTGGGAGGTGTCCTGGGGACCGCGACCATGATCGGCCCCCTGCTTCTTGCCGGGCCGATCGTCGGCATGGCCGCCGGTGCCGTCGGCGGCGGCTTGTTGTCCGCCGTCCAAAGCTGGGGGGTGAGGCACGACGTGGCGCTGGACTACGAACAGCGCGTCGCCGACGGATCTCGACTGATCATCGTCAACGGCGACGAGCTGAAAGTTTCCGAAGCCGAGCGGATGATGAAAACCTGCGACCCGACCTCGCTGAATCGTTTCAAAGCCGACTGATCCGGCGTCCGCCGACGACAACACCCGTACGAACACTCGCCCGCCGACGAGACGATTCGGCACGAACGGAACGGTGTTTGCATGAAAGGTGTTTGCATGAAGGTCGTTTGCATCCTGAATGCTTGCATCGTGAAGTCGACTTCACCTGTCGTCCCAGCCTCGGTCGGGAAAGACGACCACGCCGCGCCCCGAACCTAACGAGAATCCCGTCATGCAACGTCCGTTTCGCAGTCTCCTGATTGCCCTGTTCCTCGCGTCGCCGATCGCCGCCGACGACGGAATCTTCGACGACGACGATGCCTCCACCGTGACCGGCGACGTGCTGGAGTCCAGGGGCGATCTCGCCGAAGGACTCGGCAAGGGGTCGCTGCTGCGATCACTGTCGGCCAAAGAATTGCAAAAAGCGCTGGCCCTTCGGCTTCGCAATCGCAAGGAAGCCGTTCGGATGTACTACGACTTGCGGGACATGCGCGAGGAAGAACTCGAGGAAGACCGCCTGTCGGCTTCGCGGCGGCGTGAACTGCGAAACGAACGTCCCCCCGAACGACTGAGCGAAAGTCAGATCGACCGAGACACCGGCGAACTGTTCTGGCCCGCGCCGCTGGACAGTCCGGTGTTGAAGCCGTACCGAAAACCGATCGAAGACACCTTGGCGAAACGCAGCCGCGATGGGGCAGACTACGGTGAATTCGATTTCTTGAAGGTGCATCGCATGATCAAGCGAATCGAAGAAGCCCTCACCGTCATCGAGGACAAAATGGACGTGAAGGAGGTCGTTGCTCTCCAAGACTATCTCGACCAAATCGACTACGAGGCTCGGTTCAACGACGAGGGCGAACGCGTCGACTACTGAGACGAGCAGCATGGTCCGCAATGTGTTCTTGATCGTTTTCACGGCCTGCCTGTTTTCGTGTCCCGGCATGGCGCAAGTGGGAATTCCCGCTGCCGACGAGGCGACGTCGGAAATCGCGGCCGCCGACGAAGACGACGAACAAGTCGACGTCGCCGCGGACGTGCAAGTCGCTCCGGTCAACAGTGACGAGCGGATCCGAAACCGCTTGCAAGAAATCATGGAAGCGACGGGCTGGTTCCTGGCTCCCCGGGTCACCGTCGATCGCGGCGTCGTCTTTCTCGAGGGGATCGCCGACGACGAAAAGCATCAGCAGTGGGCCGGGGCGACCGCGATGAAAACCTCCGACGTCGTCGCGGTGGTCAACCGCATCGATGTCACCGATCCGCCTTTCTGGAACGTGACGCCGGCGATCGAATCGCTCAAGCAACTCGTCCGCGAAACGACCGCGGTTCTGCCGCTGCTGGTGGTCGCAGCGATCGTGATCGTGCTGTCCTACTTTCTGGCCGCCGCCGCGGCGCGTCTGACTCGCTGGACGACCGAGAACCGGATCGAAAACAAACTGCTGCGGCAAGTCGCCGGCAATTTCGTCGGCGTGATCCTGTTCATCATCGGCGTCTACATCGCGCTGCGAGTCTCCGGATTGACGCGTCTGGCCGTCACGCTGCTCGGCGGCACCGGTTTGGTCGGCCTTGCACTGGGCTTTGCGTTTCGTGACATTGCCGAAAACTATCTGGCCAGCATCCTGATGTCGTTGAACCGGCCGTTTCGCGTCGGCGACTTGATCGAAGTCGAAGGCGCCAAAGGCTTTGTCCGCACGGTCACGACCCGCGGGACCGTGCTCAATACGCTCGAGGGCAACCAGATTCAGATGCCCAACAGCACGGTGTACAAAGGAAAGATCGTCAATTACACCGCCACCCCGCTCAGCCGACTCGATTTCGCCGTCGGGATCGGGTTCGACGATTCGATCATCGAGGCCCAACAGATCATCATGACGGTCTTGGGGGAACATCCCGCCGTCGTCACCGACCCGCCGCCGATCGTGATCGTCGATTCCCTCGGCTCGGCGACCGTGAATCTGAACGTGCTGTATTGGTTCGATCAAACCAAACACTCCCCGCTGAAGGTCGGCAGCAGCGTGATCCGGCAAGTCAAGCAGCAACTGACCGACGCCAAGATCACCATGCCGGACGAGGCCCGCGAACTGGTATTCCCCAAGGGCGTCCCGGTTCAAATGATCGATCCGTCGCATCAATCGGTCACGCCGGACGAGCCGTCGCCGGAACCGTCCACGCCCCAGCCGACGTCGACCAACGGCGAAGGCGGCTTGAAAACCGAGCAAAGCGAAATCATGCGGGCGACCGACAACGACGAAACCGTCAACGACAAAGCGAACCTGATCGCATGAGGGCGTACGTTCAGCAACTGGTCTTCCGCGTCCAAGGCAGCTACTGGTTCATCCCGTCCTTGATGGTGATCGGAGCCATCTTTTTGTCCCAAGTCGCCGTTGCGATCGACCGCGAAATCGGCAACGGATGGATCAAAAGTTTTTGGTTCGTGTCGATGAATCAACCCGACGGCGCCAGGGCGCTGCTCGCGACCGTCGCCGGTTCGATGATCACGGTCGCCGGCGTCACGTTCTCCTTGACCATCCTGGCCGTCTCCCACGCGACGGCTCACTTCGGCCCGCGTCTGCTACAGAATTTCATGCGGGACCGTGGCAACCAAGTCACGCTGGGAACCTTCGTTGCCACCTTCATGTACTGCTTGCTGGTCTTGCGAGTCGTTCGTGGCGACGGCGTGCCGGGCCGAACCGAGTTGGACATCGGCGTCTTCGTCCCTCAACTCTCTTTGTTGATCGCCTTGATCTTGACGATCGCCAGTGTCGCCGAACTCATCTACTTCATCCACCACGTCCCCGACAGCATTCACGTCTCCACCGTCCTGCAACGCCTGGCGACGGACATGGACCATAAATTCGACGACCTGTACCCGGAAAGCGTCGGCGATCCGCTGGAACGGGAAAACGAGCAACCGACGCCGTCCTTTGAATTCGCCCATCGCGTGACGTCCAAGTCCAGCGGCTACCTGCAAGGCATCGACGACACCGAACTGATGGACTTCGCCACTTCGAATCATGCCGTCCTGCATCTGCTCCGCCGACCGGGTGACTTCATCCGCGAAGGCGAAGCGATCGCCGAAGTCACCGAGATTCCCGATTGGTGCCGACGGCACGCCGATGACGTTCGCCACGGATTCACGTTGGGGTTTTCGCGGACGCCGACTCAAGACGTGTTTTTTATCCTCAACGAGTTCGTGGAGGTCGCCACGCGTGCCTTGTCGCCGGGCGTCAACGATCCTTTCACCGCCATGCAATGCATCGATTGGCTTTCGGTCGGCTTGGTGAAATTGTCGCGACGAAAAATGCCCTCGATTCACCGCCTGGATTCCGACGGCAACGTCCGAGTCGTCACGACCCA
The DNA here is from genome assembly GCA_964453205.1 of uncultured Pirellulaceae bacterium. Classification (GTDB taxonomy): domain Bacteria; phylum Planctomycetota; class Planctomycetia; order Pirellulales; family Pirellulaceae; genus Crateriforma. The sequence continues at coordinate 28,236 of CAYVRC010000044.1, forward strand.
GGTCGGCTATTCGAATTTCGTCGACGCCATGCTGGGGCAACTCGTTCCGTATGCAAAAAAAGACGAAAACGTCCGTCGTTATTTCGTCGAATCGATGAAAAAGGTGACCGAAACCTCGTCGAGCCTCGAATTGAATCGGCTGATCAACGACCAAGTCCGTCATATCGAACCGGGGTCTCCCGACGTCGAGAACCAATAGCACCCCGTGACCCGCAAGGCTGGATCGGTTGATGAATATCCGCGTCGTCGCGTTGTTGTTTTTCTGTTTGGCGGTTCGACCGGCCTTGCACGCGCAAGAACTGCCGGAAATCGCGGTGGAGACCAACGACAACTCGCCGGCGGAGACGGTCGAAGTCGATGAGGTGGCCGACGATTCCGCCATCCGTAATCGTCTGACCGAGATCTACGCGTCGGCAGGCAAAGCCGGCTGGCTGACCGACATCGACGTGGTCTCGGACAGCGGCATTGTGACGCTGACAGGGATGGCCGACACCACGGAGCATCGCGAGTGGGCCGCCAACGTCGCCCGCAAAACCAAAGACGTCGTCGCGGTCATCAACGAACTGTCCGTCGATACCGAAATCGATCTGGAATCGACCCGACAAATCGTGACGAGATCGCTCACCGCTTTGTCGACGGAATTTCTGGTGCGGTCGCCCTTGTTGATCGCCGCCTTGACGGTGCTGCTGATCACCGGATTCGCGTCCAAAGCGAACAACTGGGTCCTCCGGCGGTTGCTCGACCAGCGAGGCATGCGGACCAGCCTGAAGGACTTGATCTACCAGCTCAGTTCGATCGCGATCTGGATTTTCGGCATCTTGATGGCCGCCGTCATCGCGTTCCCAGGGATGACGCCTTCCCGGCTCTTGACCGTCCTGGGACTCGGATCCGTCGCGGTCGGTTTCGCCTTCAAAGACATCTTCGAAAACTTTTTCGCCGGCATCCTCATCCTCTGGCGATACCCTTTCGACCGTGGGGACTTCATCACCTGCGGCGACCTGACCGGACAAGTCAAGGAAATCACGATCCGCAACACCTTGATCCGCAGACTCGACGGCGAACTGGCCGTGGTTCCCAACGGAACGCTGTTCAAAAACAACGTGGACGTCCTGACCAGCCAACCGCAACGCCGCGTGCGGATCACCTGCGGCGTCGCCTACGGGGAAAACGTCGACGAATCACGGGAGGTCGTCCGCGAGGCCGTCCGGTCGTGCGAATCCGTCCAAGGCAAGCGGACCATCGAAGTCTTTGCCCAAGAATTCGCGGACTCCAGCGTCAACTTCGAAGTCGCCTGGTGGACAGGATCCAAGCCCATCGACATTCGCCGCAGCCGTGACGAAGTCATCGCGGCGATCAAACGCGAACTGGACAACGCGGGAATCGAAATCCCGTTCCCTTACCGCACCCTGACGTTCAAAGGTTCGTCGGACGCGTGCAAGATTCGGATCGAAAAGCGAGACGACGAAACGCAAATCACGTCGTGACGCGACGACGGCGGGTCCCGATCGCCAGCACGATCACCGCACCGACGATCGAACCGATCCAACCGGACGCCTGCATGATCGAACCGCCGAAAATCAGAAAGCCCAGAAAACCGCCGACGAAGGAACCGAGGACGCCGAGAAGCATGGTCTTGAAAATCCCGATGTCCTGACGGCCCGGGTAAACCAACCTCGCGATCGCGCCGACGATCAAGCCGAACAACATCCAGCCGATGATGGGAATAAGCATCTCATTGAATCCTTGAAAATTTACCGGTACTACGAAAACGGATCTTATCTTCGCACGCCCGATCCGAAGGCTTCTTGCGTCTGCAACACAGTGACCGTAGCGGAAGTCGCCAGACTTCCGATGCCAGACTTCCGAGCGTCATCCCGACAGAACTACGTCCCGCCGTAGCGGAAGTCGCCAGACTTCCGATGGAGATGTCGCCAGACTTCCGAGCGTCATCCCGACAGAACTGTGGCCAGTTCGGCTACGTCCCGCCGTAGCGGAAGTCGCCAGACTTCCGACGCCAGACTTCCGACTCCGAACGACCGGATCGGAATTCTGGCGAATCCCGCTACGTCAGTTAGTCTTCGCGTGTCGCTCAGGCTTCTTGGGCCTGCAGCATCCACAAATGTTTTTCCATCGACCCGGAAATCCCAATCAAGAGGTCTTCGGTGATCGGATCCAGTTCGCCGAGTTTTTCGATCGCGGCCCGCATCGCGTCGATCGCCGTCTTGGTCGCATCGGCGACCTGCGTGATCGTCGATCGGACGTCGACGAAGTCGCTGGGATAGCCGTCCAGATCACTGTTTTGGGCGACGGTGCTCGACCGCCCGTCGGCGGGAGCCCCCAGCGCGACGATGCGTTCGGCGACCTCATCGCTGGCGGCCCGCACGGTCACAATGATCTCGTCCAGTTGCAAATGGATGCTGCGGAAGTTGGGACCGAAGACGTTCCAGTGGGCCTGCTTCAGCAGCAAAGCCAAGTCGACCAAGTTCGTCAAATTGTCTTGCAAAAGCGAAGTGACCTGTTCGTTGGTTTCGCCTTCGAGGATGTTTCGTTTGAATTGAGTTTTCGTTGCCGTTGCCACGATCATTTCCTTGGAAGTGAGTACAGGGGTGAGACAGCACAACTTTGCAAACATCGCGCCAAAGCCAGTGGCCCGCATCGGCAAACGCGTCCTCGCTGACGCGACCACCCGCGGTTGATCGGTCGCCCCCTGCCGGCTTGCCCGGCAGGAAGCCAAGTCTTTCCCCGCGCTGCGATGGCCCGCGTCGGAATGGCTCGCCAAGTGCAGGAGACTTCGACGAAGCGTTCCGAGCGACCCACGAATCTGTTACCCGATCCACAAGCGAACGATGCCCGATCCCAAGCAAGACAGCGCACCGCTGAACGAAACGCCTTGCCCGAACTGTGGACGCCACGTCGACGACCGCGCGCCGGCGTGCCCCAACTGCGGCGAGAAAATTTACGTCGAACACCCCGGCGGCATCACGCCGAACAGGCACCCGCAGATACCGATGAATCGCTATCCCAGGGTCGACCGCAATCCGGACGAGGTCGACGACCGGCCGGCGACCTGACCGGCCGGCGACCTGACCGGTCGCGATCTGACCGGCCGGCGACCTGATCGGTCGCGGGTCGACCAACGCCCCGGGTTTGCCGAACATCACAGCGGGCGGTCATCGCAACGGACATCCACCCGGGCCCTCCTTTTGC
>CAYVRC010000044.1:31542-33932 GCA_964453205.1 uncultured Pirellulaceae bacterium
CATTGGGCACGCATTTTGCAATCCGGAGGAGGCATGACTCATTCAACCCACCCATTCTTTCTAGGCCTCGGCTTACTCGGCCTTGCCGCGATCCCGAACTCACTCGCCGCGGACGATTCGGCCTCCGGCACGATGGTCGATGAAGTCGAAACGGCGATCGTCGAACAGACCAACGACTTCCGTAAAGAGAACGATCTCCAGCCGCTCGCGGTCGACGACGACTTGACCGAGGCGGCGTCGAAATTCGCCCGTTACATGGCCGAGACCGACAAGTACGGCCACAACGCGGACGGCAAAACGCCGGCGCAGCGCGCCCAAGCTGCCGGCTACGAATACTGCGTCGTCCGCGAAAACATCGCCTACCGAACCAACACCGGCGAAGTCACCGCGGACAGCCTGACGGAGATCTTTGTCCAAGGCTGGATCGATTCGCCGTCGCATCGCGAGAACATGGCGGCCGATTACGTCACCGAAACCGGCGTGGGAGTCGCGACCACCGACGACGTCACTTACTTTGCCGTCCAGCTTTTCGGCCGTCCCGAATCGGCGGCCTATCGGATCGAAATCTCCAACCGCAGCGGCGAAACGCAAACGATCGTCGTCACGGCCAACGACAGTCGCGACGAATTCGACTTGCCGCCCCGCGGCATCGTCCGCATGCGTCGCTGCTTTCCCAGCACCATCGGGCTGCCGGGAAACGACCAAGAATTCTCGCTGACCGAATCGGCGAACCTGGTGATCGACGACGACGGGCTGTCACGAAAATGAATCCATCGGGAGAATCACTGCCGTGCGTGAGAACCACTATGACTTGATCGTGTTGGGGACGGGCCCGTCCGGCGGCACCGTTGCCAGCAAAGCTGCGAAACAGAACCGCCGTGTCGCCCTGGTCGATTCTCGCCGGTTCGGCGGGACGTGCGCGCTGCGTGGCTGCAACCCCAAGAAGGTCTACGTCAACGCCGCAGCGCTGCTCGATCAAGTCCGACGAAGCCACGGCAAACTGCTCGACCGTGTCGACGTGGGAGTCGATTGGACGCAGCTCCACCGCTTCAAAGAATCCTTCACCCGACCGGTCGCCGAGCGGAGCGAAGCGTCCTTTCAAGAACAAGGCATGGCGACGTTTCACGGCGCGGCGAAGTTCGTCGATGTCGACCGCATCGACATCGACGGCACCGAAATTTCCGCCGAGCGAATCCTGATCGCCACCGGTGCCAAGCCGATCGACTTGAAGATCGACGGCCAGGATCTGTTGACGCACAGCGACGAGTTCTTGAATCTTCGCACACTGCCGCGGCGTGTCCTGTTCCTGGGCGGCGGCTACGTGTCGATGGAATTCGCCCACGTCGTCGCCCGATGCGGCGTGGCGACGACGGTCGTGGAAAAAAATCCCCGAGTGCTGTCGAACTTTGATCCCGACCTGGTCGATCAACTCGCCGAGTATTCGATCGGCCGAGGCGTCGACATCAAAACGAATCTCGACGTCACAGCGATTCGGCGGGCCGGCGACGGATCGCTCCGCGTCTCGTGCGGCGACGAAACGTTCGACGCGGATCTGGTCGTCCACGGTGCCGGGCGGGTTCCCGACATCGACGACCTGGACTTGCGATCGGGCCGGATCGATTTCACCGACGGCGGCGTCACCGTGGACCGACACCTGCGCAGCACCACGAACGATCGCGTCTTCGCCACCGGCGACTGTGCCGACAGCGGATCGCCTCGCTTGACTCCGGTGGCCAACGAGGAAGCCCGGATCGTGACGAAGAACCTGTTTTCCGATACCCCGGATGCCGTGCCCGACGCCGACGTGGTTCCCAAAGTCGCCTTCACGACGCCGTCGATCGCGTCGGTGGGCTTGAACGAGGCGGCCGCCCGCGAGGCGGTCGACGACTTAGTCGTCCGAGCCGACGAGACATCGTCTTGGTCGAACGTCCGCAAAACGGGCGACACGGTCGCGGGCTACAAGATCTTGATCGACAAGCCGACCGACCGCATCGTCGGGGCGCACCTGCTGGGTCCCGCCGCGGAAGAAACGATCAACCTGTTCGCCTTGGCGATGAAGCACGGATTGACCGCAACGGACGTCAAATCCACGTTATTCGTCTTCCCGACGTTCGCCTCAGACACGCGGCAAATGCTCTAACGCCCAAAAGGTGGCCGGCACCAAATTTTCCGTAGCGGAAGTCGCCAGACTTCCGAGCCCGTAGCAGAAGTCGCCAGATTCCGAGCCCGTAGCAGAAGTCGCCAGACTTCCGGGCCCGTAGCGGAAGTGGCCAGACTTCCGAGCCCGCAGCAGAAGTCGCCAGATTCCGAGCCCGTAGCAGAAGTCGCCAGACTTCCGGGCTGCCAGACGGAACTCTTGGCGAGTTCCGCTACAGTTGGATTCCGGGCTG
>CAYVRC010000044.1:34032-35893 GCA_964453205.1 uncultured Pirellulaceae bacterium
CCGGGCTGCCAGACGGAACTCTTGGCGAGTTCCGCTACAGTTGGATTCCGGGCTGTGCCGGTGCACCGGCACAGCGCCGCCGGATGGACGAGTCGGTTCGTTTCGCGGCATCCAGCACGTCAGCGACCGACATCCCGACCGGACAGAAATGACGACATCGTTCGTTGTACGCGATGAAAGACCGTCCGTCCTCTCGTAGCGGCTTTCCAGCAATCGCCCAACCTTGATGTTCGCTTCGCTCGGATCAACGATCCAGTCTTCCGGCACGCCGGCACACGAATCGTCTTCCGGTTTGGTTTCCAAATCGCGCCGCCGACTGGGCGGCACCAATTGTCGGACTGGGCGGCACCAATTGTCGTCAGAAACAATTGACCTTGCTTGGTAACCCGATGCGTGAGCGAGGAACCGCCCAAGAAATCCTCGCTGACGCTTCGGGTTACCACTTTTCAAGCAACGTGACTTCGTTCCGGCGGCACTAGTGGCTAGAAAAACCAAAGTCCCCCTCGACTCTTTCTAGCAACTCGCAACTAGCAACTAGCCGCTAAGCGAAGCGCTCCCCCCCGTCAAAACCGGCCTGACCGACAAGGTCGTCAAACCGCGTGATCGGCAATCTGCCGGTCGCCGCGGCCGTTCCGCCGCTCGCCGCCGACCTTGACGCAAAAACGACACTGTCCTGCGGCCCGGGAAAAAACGAATTTTCTGCGGAAAACGGCTAATCTGACGAAGGTTGATTTTAAAACAGTCTCTGTGGGCGATCCCTGACCCTAAGCACGACCGGGGCCTACGGAGGGGTTGCTTCTGGAAGGGTCCCGAATAGTTTTAGGTCAGCCGGCTGTCCGAAGGCGATACGCTCTTCCCCCGACCGGGTGATTCCTGTCACCCAAGGGGACGAAGTCCGCGCCGAGGGAAGGCCAAAGCGAACTTTTTTGTCGAATCGGCGGTTCTTGCGGGCTCCAACCGCGTTCTCACAAGCATTCCGACCGACGCCACCGGCGACCGGCCCCCCTCAGGGCCGTCCCCACGATGACCATGCAAGCCGCAAATGCTTGCCCGCAAGCATTCCCTGGACGATGATGACGGGTCACCCCCCCGCGGGCGAAACGACCTACACCGCCCTGCCACCGCGTCTCCCCTAATCCTGCCATGATCCGATCCTCTGACGAATACGACGACGACGATGATCTGGGCGTCGACCTGGATCTGCTCGGCATCGTCAAACGTCGCTACCATCTGATCGCGCTGGGCGTTCTGGTGGGGGCCTCGCTGGCGACCTTGTTCTTCGTCCAACAGATCCCGATTTTTCAATCCAACTTGACGGTCCTGGTCGGACAGAGCGTCTCCGAAATGGCTTCGCAGGGCGAAACCAGCTTCATCGAGGGCAGCAACTCGATCCAAACCAACATCTTGGCCACCCACGTGGAACTGTTCCGCAGTCCCCGCGTCATTCGCGAGGCGATCGAGGAGAGCAACCTGCCAAGAAATGCGGGTCAGATAGGCGGATCGCTTTCGGTCGGACGCGGCGGCCAAGGCGATAGCCAAGGCGCCAGCCTGCTGGCGGCCAGCTACAGCGACACGGACCCGGAAATCGCCGCCCAGGTCCTCCAGGCGGTCTACGACAGCTACCGCAAATACATCAACGACCAGTCGCGAAACGTCGGGCTGGAAGCCGCCGAGCTGATCAAAAAATCGCAAGACGAAAACGAGCGTGCCGTCCAGGAAGCCGACGAGGCGTACCGCCAATTCATGTCCGACCTGCCCGCCCTGGTCGGCTCCGGCGACGGTTTCCAAGAAGTCCACCGGATCCGATTGCAATCGATCGAGGGCGACTTGGCCGCGGTCCGCAAAGAACTCGCGGCGGCCA
>CAYVRC010000045.1:0-35589 GCA_964453205.1 uncultured Pirellulaceae bacterium
GCAGCCAAGTCCAAGGCGAACTCCGCGACGACTTGGACGCTTTCGATGCCCTGAAGGCCTGTTTGCCCGCCGGCACCGTCTCGGGGGCGCCCAAAGTCCGCGCGATGCAAATCATCGATTCCATCGAACCGCATCGACGCGGCCCCTACGGCGGCGCGGTCGGCTACATCGATTATCGCGGCAACATGGACACTTGCTTGGCGCTGCGCACCATGGTCGTCCAAGACGGCGTGGTGTACGTGCAAGCCGGCTGCGGCGTTGTGGCCGACAGCGACCCGGATGCCGAGTACGAGGAGACGCTCAACAAAGCCAAGGCGATGATCGCGGGCATCGAAATGGCCGTCCGGCGGACGACGTCCTCGTAACGGCTCGGCGTCACCATTGCTCGCCTTGCCGCCGGAGCACTCACTCGGTGGCCCAGGTGGACCCGGTGGCCCGGGTGGACTCGACGGCCTCGGTGGACTCGACGGCTTGCTCGCGGACGCGACGAAGACCGGCCGAGTCGTCTCGCGGCGGACCGGGACCGGGACCGAATTCGGATACGGGTCGGTGAACCGGCCTCGGGTAATTGAAGCGACTGTCGCTCGGCCTCCCGCTCGGCGGGCCGGGGTGCGGGCCGAACGGATCGTGCTGCGCGCCGAACGGATCGGGCTGCCCGCGGAATTGGGCGGGCTGCCGGCCGAACGGATCGTCGGAAACGTGAACCCGACCGGTGGCATTTCTTTCCAGATTCGGCAGCGGTTCCATGTCCCAGTCCAGCGGATCGGGGGTGTCGAGCAGTTCTGCCAGCCGACGTTGGATGACCTGCTCCTTCATGGCTTCGCGGCGATCGAGTCGCTCGCCGATTTCGTCAAGCTCTTGTCGCAACTTGGCCATTTGATCGCGTCTTTGTTCCATTCGTTTTTCGAAGGTCCGGCGAGTCAATTCTCTGATTTCGTCGGCCAAGCGTTCTTTCTCCTCTTCGTCGCGGCTTCGTCTGTAGCGTTGAGCCAAGCTGACCGCTTCCATGTCTTCATGATGCCTCACTTCCAGACGAGTCACGGCGTCGCGGTGAGGGGGGGGGGAACCTTCAGGGCCTCGCACGCGAGGCGGATTCGGTGGCGGAAGGGGACGCCCGTCACGTCGAACCGGCGGCACTTCGTAAAATTCGTCAGGGCCCATCGCGGGCGGTCGTCCCCCGCCACGATTTTCGGATGAGTATCTCGGTGTTCTGTCGGACTCCGCCGCATTTCCGGATTCGGCTCCGTCTCCGGCGCGGTCCGTCCGCGACTCCGGCGTGCGGGGTTGATCCGGTTTCGGTGGCCTCTGCGGTGCATCCACGTCAGAGCGTTGCCGGCGTGGCGGGTCAGTTTGCTGGGCCATCAAGTACGCGGGCGGAACCGCCATGGCGATCACCAACGACCAGATCCAAAATCGTGGGAGAGATTCACTGGACATCTTGTTCTTCCTTTTCCAAAGTCGCGGGGGTGTAAACATTCAACTGATCAATGGCTGTCTTCAAATCGCTCAGCACCGGATCCAATCCGTCGTTCCAAGCGGTCTCGTCGGGTGGCAAGTCCAGTAAGGCGGGCGCCGGCGTCACGCCGGGCTGGGGCTCCGCCGACTCGGCTGCGTCTGCACCGGTCGCCGGAACAGACGCGTCGACACTCGGGGCGACCTTCGACCCGGTGTCACGCGGCGGACTGTCGACGTTCGCCCACGCCCACCAAATCGATCCGGCAAGCGAAAGGCAAGCCACGATGATCGTGAGCGCTTTGGCCCGCTCGGTCGTTCGCGGCGACGGACATTGAAGGGACGTCGGCACGCCGCAGCTTTGCGGCGAGGTCACGTGGGCCAAGCATTGTCGTAGCAACCCGACGACCTGTTCCGCCGATGCGGGACGGTCGACGGCTCGTTTCTGCTGCAACGATTCGACAAGCCGTTGGACCCAAGTCGGGATTTGCGGCTGGATCGCCGCGATCGCACGGGGCGGTTCGGTTTCGATCTTTCGCAACACCGCCAACGGCGTCGCCGCGCGAAACGGGGGATGTCCGGTCAGCATCGTGTAGATCACGCCGCCCAGGCTGAACAGATCGCTTCGCGGGTCGACGGTTTCGCCGCGAGCCTGTTCGGGTGACATGTACTGGGGCGTCCCCGCGATCATGCCGCTGCACGTCAGCGAGGCGTCGTCGAGCACTTGGGCCAATCCGAAATCGCTCAACAACACGCGGTCTTGCCCGTGATCGAGCAGGATGTTGCCGGGTTTGACGTCGCGGTGGACGACGCCTTGGCCGTGGGCGGCGGCCAAGCCCTCGGTGATCTGCAAGGCGATGCGAAGGGTTTCTTCGACCGAAAGGGGACCGTCGTGGTCGATGCGATCTTGCAGCGTCCCGCCGGGGACGAACGCCATCACCAGGTACGGCGGCTGATGTTCCGCGTCGACGGCATGAATCGGAACGACCGACGGATGGTTGACGGCCGCCGCGGCGCGGGCTTCGCGGCTGAAACGTCGTCGCGCGGCGCCGCCGGCCGCCAAATGCGGATGCAACATCTTGATCGCGACGGTGCGGGACAACGATTCATCCCGCGCCTTCAATACCACCCCCATGCCGCCCAGGCCGATCACCGATTCGATTTCGTGATCGCCCAGGCGTCCCAGGCTGCCGGGGCTTTGCGACGGCTGCAAACGTGGCAACAGCCGTCGCAGGTGGGAATCCGCCGGCGATGGTCTCGTTTCATTTTGCGGATTCGCGTCCCAATCGGTGACCGACGAAAGCACCGTTCGCGTCTGTCGCCACAAAGATTCGTCCGCCGCCAAGGTTTGCAGGCGATCACGACAAACGGTGCACTCGTCCAAGTGTTCGGTGACCGACGACCGACTGTCCAAGGGCAGCGAATCGTCCAGCAAGCCGGCCAGCAAATCGGTCGGGCAAATCGGCGGAACGCGGATCATGACGACTCCTGTTGCGTGGGCGGGTCGGGTCGGGTGTAGCGGCCGACCAAATCGCGAAGCCTTGCCATCACGCGGCACCGGGCCACGTGCACGGTCGACACCGGCAGGTTCAAGTCGGCGGCGACGGCGGCGATCGGTTCCCCCTCGACGCTGGTTCGCCAAAACGCTTGCCAGTTGGCGTGGCCGAATTTGGGTTTCAGTTTCGCCGCGGCCCAGAAAAAGACTTGGCGACGTTGCTCCCGGTCGAACTGTTTCTCAAAGATGACTTGAGGGGATTCGTCGGCCGCGGCGAGTTGATCAAGTCGAAAGGCGGCCGTGCTGCCGCCGGTCGCGTGGCCGCCGAAGGCCGTCGATCGACAAGATTTCTTCAACAAGTTAATCGTATGGTTGCGGGTCACTCGCATCAGCCAAGCGCGAAACTGACCGACGCGGCCACGATGTTCGAATCCGGCAATCGCCGCGGCGACCGAAATCCAGACCTCTTGGACGATTTCTTTGGCGTCGGCGTCTTGCAATCCTTGCGAACGGGCGATTCGATAAATCAGCGGTTCGTAGATTTCACAAAACTCCTCCCACGCCGTTTCGTCGTCCGCGTCGTGAAGCCTGACCAGCAGGCTTTGTCGCGTTTCGGGAGGCATCGGCATCGGCACGTTCGAAATTCCGGCGAGATCATCAGCGGACGGGGCGACGTTTGCGACGAACGACATCGCACGGCTATGATCATAAAACAACGGAGCCGGCGAAACCTTGCGCCGAAATTTCGGCGGCTGACTCGATTCTTCCGTCCTTCCCCGATTTTCAAGGTCCGCCGTGTCTGAATCCGACGCACATGCCATCGAAATCACCCTTAGGATTCCCGGGCAATGGGAACATCCGGCGGAACTGTATGATCAAATTCCTGACGGCTATCGCTTGGCGCCGGAAGGCTTCTTGCTGCCCGACGGGACGATTTTGGAAGCATCACCGATGCCGGCGGACGATCAGTTCCCCGAGGTTTTCGCCGGCTCGTGTCGGTTGCCTCCGAGCGATGCAGAATCGCAAGCGGTCGACGGCTACACCGTCAATTTCTGTTTAAGTGGATCCGGCGGAACGCTCCAGCGCGTCCGAACCATGATGCGGGCCGCCGAAGCGATTTTGGATGCCGGCGGCGCGGGCGTGTTCATCGACAACTGCGGTCTTTCACACGGCGCCCGGCATTGGCGTGACTTGACCGAGGACGGCAGCCCGGGGGCGCTCCGTTTCGCGTTCGTTTCGATCGTCCGAAACCTTCAGCAGGTCTGGACGGTCGGCATGCACGTGTTCGGTTGCCCGGAGATCACGATGAAGCGAGCCGACGCGGAGAAAGATGAACAGTTGATCGTCGAAACGATTCTGTACTTCATGACCAGCGAGAAAGAAATCGGCGATGGTCACACGCTGGCCGACGAGAACGGCCCGCGTTTCAAGTTGACCGCCCTGCCCTGCGACGGTTTCGCGGTCGGCGGCCCGATGCACAATCCCTGGGGACGACTGAAACTGGTCAGCTGTCAAGACATCGCCGAAAGCAACTAGCGGTACACCGTGATGAATCCCGGTCGGCGCCTGGCGGGGCCCGGCGGGCCGGCCGGTGACGGCTACCGCAATTTTTTTTCGATCTCGTTCCAAAGATTGCCGGCGAAACGATCGGTCTTCTCGGCGATTTTGTTGGTGATCTCCGCGATCGATTCGTCGGCACTACGCATCAGGTCGTTCGTCTTTCCTTGGTGCGAAGCCAGCCATTCGTTCAAGACTTGTGTCTGTTTCAGGTGCTCGGCGTTGACTTTCGCGGCCAGTTGTTGCTTGCTCGCGGCGACCTGGTCGGCCATCGCGTCTCGTGTGGCACGGCTGAGCATCTGTCCGATGTTGCTGTTGACGTCGAAGTCTAAGTCTTCCCAGGTTCCGTTGAACTTGGAATCGATTTCGATCCGATCCACGGCGGCCAAACTGTTCTGCAGGGACTGAACCATCGCGGTTCCGGCCGCCTTGTCGTTCACGTCCAAGCCGACGCGGACGCCGAGTTGTTTGCTGACCAAGCGTCCGTTCAAAACGCCGTTTTCGTTTCGCAGTTTGACCCACAATTCGCGGCTGCCGCCCTGGATGCTCAGTCGCACGTCGTCTTGTTTGCCGAACTTCATCGGCTCGGGCTGCATGTCGGGCCAGTGGACGGTCAGCAAGTCGATGTCGCTGCCGCCGCGGCGATCGCGGACGATTTCGACGTTGACGACGTCGGGTCCGTCGAGTTGGAATTTTGCTTTGGTCGGCTCGACCAGCAACTCCGGCGTCGGGGTCAGATTCTCCAGCACGCCGGTCATCGTGTACGCGTTGCCGCTGGCCCGCATGACACCGTTGACTTCGCAGCGACGGATCAGGGCGTCCGGATAGCGTCGATCCCCCGACAGGTCAAAATCGATGCCTCGCGTTCGCTGGGCGTCGGGCGCCACGACGGTGTAGTCCGCCAAAGCCCGGCCGCCGTCCAGATAATCTCGGACGCGCTGGATTTCCCCGCGGATGGCCGTCGTGACGAGGTCGACCCCGAAATTTTTGGATTGCGACAAGTCGCCAGGCACGTACGCGTCGATCTTCTGCATGTCGATTTGTTTCGCCTGTTGCATCGCGATCATATCCGACTGCACGCGACCGGGCATCGAATCGATCTGCTGACGAACCTGCACCAGTTCCTCGCGAACTCGGATCGCTTGCTCCAGCAACGCCGGCAGCTCCGATGTGTCGCGTAGTTTGTTGTACAAGTCGTTGCTTTTCATCAAGTCACGAGATTTGTCGCGAATGTCTCGGATCTGTTTTTCCAGGCCCTGGGCCTTGGCCAGCATCGCGGCGTAGTCGGTTTCCCAGGCTTCGCGAATTTGGTTGCCCCGTTTGATCGTTTCCAGATTCTCGGCGAAGTCTTTCGCGGCGTTTTCGGCTTTGCCGCCGACGTCGCCCAGCAGTCCATCGAGCATCGAGGGTCCGCTTTCGGCGGCTTCGATTTCGACGTCTTCGAAATGACCAGTGGTGTCGCGATCCGCACCCAACAGGACGCCGGTGACGCGTCCGTCACTGACGACGAAGCGACGATGCAAAAGGGCGTCGCCGTCGATGACCAAGTCGATGCAGTCGGCCCGAAAGGCGTCCTTCATCTCTTTGTCCGAGCGCGGGTCGGCGATTCGTACGTCAAAGAATTGCACCCGAGGCGGAAACAGACCGACTTTGGTGTCGGCGATCTCGACGCGGGCACCGGTGCCCAGTTCGATACTGCGAACGGTGACGTAACCGGCGACCGGTCCCAGGCCCCAACGGATCAGGACCAGGATCAGGGTGACGATGACCAAACGAGTGAAGACAAAGTTCCAGCGGATCATGCGACTTCCTTTTGCTGAGAATCACGCAATTGACGAAGCAAGTAGTTCAACGCTTCGTCCATCTCGTCGTGGTGGGATCGGGGCGACCCGGCATCCACAGCCGGAGATTCCGATTCGGTCATCCGAATCACATCGATGCGAGTTTCGACTTCGGTCGGCGTCGGAGCCGTTTGATCGTGAGCTCCGTCGACGCGGGTGTGGGCGTCTTGGCGTTTTGCCGGGGCGATCGAGCGCACGTCGGTCGGCTTTTCCGGGCGACTGCGATGCGGACGCGAGATTCGGCGATGGGAGCCGTCCAGGATCACTTCCCGGACGCGACCCGGGTGGGTGCTGCGTGTCTCGTCGTCCTCGGGGACGTGTCGCCGTTGCTGACGGCCCGACGCGATGACCGGCGATTCCAGGTCTTCCTCGTGCGGTTTGAACAAACGGAACAGCGGATAAGTCCCGATAAAAACCGGCAAGACCAGCACCGATCCCAGGACCAAGCTGCCCAGCACGATGCTGTTGTTCAAGTCGGTCCAGGGCACCAACGGCAGCGCCCATGCCGTCTGGCCGATTTCGGCGACCTTGGGCTGCATCAGCAAGAACTGACCGATCGAGTGGGTGACCGGATCCAGGCGGGGCGCCAGCAAGGTGGTGACGACGGCGACCAAACCCGCCATCGCGTGATTCAGCTTCAGCGACAGCACGACGATCAACAACGCCAACGCCATCAGGTTGCCGTGCGGGACGACTCCCAGCAAGAATCCGAACGCGGTGGCCCAAGCCAACTGCGAAGGATATCGCCTGCCGGCGACGGCCTTGCGAAGATGACTGATCAGTTTGAACGACCATAGAATCATGGGGTGCGTCTCCATCCGCACGAGTTCGCTGTCCAGCCGGAGACCGCGTGCGCAGTCCCCCACCCGGTACAGGAGTATTCCGCTTGCTTTATCGGCACGACCGGCAGTCGATATTCAATACAGCCCGCAAATTTTCGCTGGCTAGATCAATCCTCATCCGCCGGCGGGCGTGAAACTTGCCGGACGCGACGACCTCGGACGCCGATGCCCCGCCGTCAGGCCGGCGCGACGCTCGCTCGGCCGGCCAGCGCCGATTCGTCTTCGCCTTTCTCGACGGCAAACCGTCCGCCGCAACTCCAGTACAACGAATAGCTGACCGGCACCAGATACAGGACGACGATCGTCGCAAACAATTCGCCGAACGCGATGCTGGTGGCCATCGGAATCAAGATCTGAGCCTGAATCGACGACTCAGACAAAATCGGCAAGAGCCCGCCGATAGTCGTGATGGTCGTCAACAACACCGGCCGGAAACGACGGACGCCGGATTCCTTGAGCGCTTGGTCGATCGGCATTCCGTCGCGTACCCGTGAATTGATGAAGTCGATCAAGACGATCGAATCGTTCACGACGATGCCCGTCAACGCGATGATTCCGTAAAAGCTGAACAGCGTCAGCGGCAGGCCCATCAGGACGTGACCGATGACAGCTCCGAGCGCGCCGAACGGAATGATCAGCATCACCAAGGCCGGCTGCACGGCCGATTTGAACTCGATCGCCAACAGCACGAACATCAACAACAACGCGACCCCGAAACCGCTGAAAAGGCTGCCCAGCGATTCGCTGCGTTGTTCCTGTTGTCCCTCCCAGCGGACCCGGAGCATCGGAAAGTCCCCGACCAGTTCCGGCACGAAACCGGCCTGCAAGTCGGCGACGATCTCCTCGGCGTTCCCGACCGTCTCATCCAGGTTCGCCGAAACGGTGATGCTGCGGGCTTGGTCGATTCGGTTGATTTCCGAATAGCTACGAACGACATCGATTTCGGCAAGCTCGGTGATCGGTCGTTCCACGCCGTCGTCCAGTCGCACGCGAATTTCGTCAAAGTTGGACAGCAAGCGGCGATCTTCGCGGGGATACGTCACCATGATCTTGACTTCGTGTCGGCCACGCTGGACCCGCATGACTTCTTCACCGTAGTAAGCCGCCCGCACGGTCTCGGCCAAGTCGGCGGTGCGGACGCCCATCGCAAAGGCTTCCGGCTTGATGCGAAAGCGATATTCCCATTTGCCCGGCAGGGCGTCGTCTTTGATGTCGTAGACGCCGGGATAGGTCGCCAATTTCGTCTTGCAGACTTCGACCGCCGCGTCCAATTGATCGACGTCGGCGGCCGCCCCGAGCAATTTGAATTCGATCGGCGTGCCGCCGGGGCCGAAGGACCTTGTGTCCAGGCTGAGTTGTTCGGTGCCGACGATGGGGCCGACTTCCTCACGCCATTGGGCGACGATCTCGCGGCTGTGGACCCCGCGATCCTCCGCTTTGATCAGTTCGATTTCGACGCTGCCTTTGTGTCCGCCGTTGCTTGACGGCATCGGCGAACCGCCCGGCCCTCCACCGCTGACCGACGCGCCGACGACGCGGTACGAATTCTTGGCGATCGGTTGACCGATTTTTTCGTAACGTTCGGCGATTCGCCAAAACGCATCCTCGACCCTTTTCGTCGCCGCATCGGTGATGCTCTCGGGCGTGCCGTCGGGAAACACGACGGTTCCGTTGAGGGTGTTTCCGTCGACACGGGGGAAGAAACTGAATTTCAAAATGCCGCCGTTGTACAGACCGTACGACAACAACAACGCCGTCGCGCATCCCGACAAGACGACGGATCGATTGTTCAGCGACCAAGACAACGTCGGCACGTAAACCCGGCGGACGTAGGCAGCCAGCAACCCCGTCGCGATCTTGTTCAAGTAGGCAGCCACCGACAGCACCCAGCGGAACGCGAACAGCACCACGTTGAAAATTCGAAACAGGATGCTGTCACCGTGGGCCAAGTGGCACGGCAAGATCGTGACGCATTCGATCAACGAGACCAGCAGCATGGCAATGATCGCCGCCGGCATGACGGAGGTGAATTTTCCCATCGTTCCGCTGACGAATAACAACGGCGCGAAAGCCACGACCGTCGTCAGCACCGCGGTCGTCACCGACGGGATGACCTCCACCGTGCCGTCGATGGCCGCTTGCATGAACGATTTGCCCATCTGACGATGGGCGAAAACATTTTCGCCGACGACGATCGCGTCGTCGACCACAATGCCCAACGCCATCACGAACGCGAACATCGAAATCTGATTCAACGTCTGGCCGGTGAAATACAGAAAGATCCCCGAAGCGAGCAATGCAAAGGGGATTCCCAGGGCGACCCAAAAGGCCAGCTTCGGATCCAAGAACAACAACAACAGCACAAACACGATCAGCAAGCCTTGCATGCCGTTGTTGAGCAGTAGGTCCAACCGTCCCCGGACTTCGATCGATTCGTCGCTCCAAGTCATCAGGCGAAAGCCCGGCGGCAAGGGGGCGTTTTCGACGTAGCTCTTGACCGCGTCGATCATTTGTAGCAAGTCTTGGGAAGTGCTCCGCTGGACCGAAAGCGCGAGCGCCGGCTTGCCGTTGATCACGTTGATCGCCGTCGCGTCGGCGAATTCATCGCGGACACGTCCCAGATCGCCGACGGTCAAGACCGCCCCGCCCGACTCGGTGACCAACGGCAACTCGGCAAGCGCCGGGCCGCTGGTGCGGCGATTGTTGCCCCGGAGTAAGACTTCTTGGGACTGACTGCGGATCGATCCGGCGGGCAACTCGCGGTTTTCTCGGCGGATCACTTCGGCGGCCTGTCGCAAGGTCATGCCGTGGGCGCGAAGGGTGGTCTCGGGGATTTCGATGTCGATCTGATAGTCACGGGCGGCCATGAAATCGACCTGCGCGACTTCCGGGATCGCCAGCAAGTCGCCGCGTACCCGTTCGGCGACTTCCCGCAGACGAAGCTCCGATTGCGGCGTCAATTTCTGGCCGTCGCCGCTCGTCATCGAATCGGGGGCCATCACACCGACGCGGATCGACGGGCGACGATTGGTGACCAGCGTGATTTGCGGGTCTTCGGCCTCGACGGGAAAGCTCGGGATGCGATCGACTTCCGATCGGACCTCATCCAGGACCCGATCGGACGAGCGGCCGCCGGGGATCAGCTCCAAAACCACGGTGCAGGCTCCTTCGCGAGCCACCGTGGTGACTTTTTTGATGCCTTCGATGCTGCGGACGGCTTCCTCGATCTTTTGGCCGATTCCCTCCTCGGTTTCTTGCGGCGCCGCGCCGGGATAAGGCACGGTGACCATGATGCGGTCCAAGTCGAATTCCGGGAACGACTCCTTCCGCATTTCGCCCAGACAAACCCAGCCGACGAACATGATGGCGATCATGCACAGATTCAATGCGGCACGGTTGGTGATCGCTGCGTGAACGATGGATCTCATGGTCGGCCTCCCCACGATCCTTTTCCGCCCGGGCCGCCCGGTTTTTCGGGTGGCGGATCGGTCGCCAGACTGACCGCCATGCCTTCGCCGGGGGTTGCCAACGGCGAAGTGACGACCAAGTCGCCGGCCTGCAATCCGCCGGACTGTTGATAGGCGACCACGGAAGTCGCGTCCGCGCTGGCGATCGAGATTTCTTTCAGACGTAGTTTGCGATCTTCGACCACCCACACCGTGTTGCCCGGCTGGATCGCTTCCTGGGGCAGACGCACCAAGGCGATCGGGGGCCGAGCGTGAATGCGAACCTTCACGAACATGCCGGTCATCAAAGTCGGCGGTTGGTTGGATCGGTCGGGGCGGATCGTCTGATCCTCCCGGCCGGAACGCGACGGATTGTGAATCGACTTGCCGGAATCGTTCGCCCGATCATCCTGCACGAGTCCGTCGGCGCCGGTCCGTGACACCAAGGCGGCCGGTCCTTTCGCCGCGGCGCCGACGTGACTCAGCCTTGGCTCGGGCCGCGTCGTGACCGACGTCGGATCATCGACGTGGACACGACAGGGCACCATCCGCGTTTGCGCGTCGAGGCCCGCACCGTCGTAGCGATCAACGACGCCCTCCCAGACGTACCGGGCTCCGTCCATTTCATAGATGACCGTGGCGGGCGTTTCGGGAAAATCGTAACCGAGTTCCGCAGCGGCCGGTATCGATCCGGGCGATCGTCCTTGCCACAGCCAGTGCATCTGTCGCATGTGAAGTTTACAAGCCACATCCAGTTGCGAAGTGTCTTGCAGGACGAGCATCGTCGTGCCCAATGGAACGTAGCCGTCTTGTTCGATCGATTCGCTGACCACGACGCCGTCGATCGGAGATCGGATCTCGGTCCGTTCGAGCGACAATTCGGCCTTTTCCAAGTTCGCCTGGACGAGCGCTTTGGCGGCGTCCATGCGAATGCGTCGCTGAGTCAACAAGTTTCTTTGGTCGATCTGAGACTGCAGAAGACTTCGGGTCGTCAACTCGGCGCGCTGGGCGGCGTCGACTTCGGACGATGACGCGGCGCTGCGACGTTGCAAATCTTGATTCCGCTTGAGTTGTCGAACGTCAATTTCAAGCTGTCGGCCGATCGATTCGATTTGGTTGGCGGCCGTGAGGATTTCGGCATCCAATTCCCGGATCATCGCTTCGGCTTGCGTGCGTTCTTCGGTCAGTCGACGGACTTCCAATTCGTAGTCGGCCGGTTCGATGCGAAGCAACAGATCGCCTTTGCGAACTTCGCGGCCGACACGACATTGCGGGTCCTTGAATTCGACGCGTCCGGCGACTTGCGACGCGATTTGTATTTGACGAAAGGGCACGACCAGCCCGTCGACGTCGAAAGAAATGCCACCGGTGTGATCAATCGCTGCGGCCGTCTCGACCGTCGGCGGCCGGTCCGGCCTGGGGGTTTGCGTCGGAACCTCCGGCGTTCCCAACCACAGAAAACCGCCGAGGCCGGCAGCCAAGATGGCGATCGAAAGCAGACTGCGGCTTGTCGCCGAAACCCATTGATTCATCGATGAGGACCAAACAAGATTCGAAGTGAAGCGTTCCGAAAAGCCCCCCGCTCTGACGAGCTTCAGAACGCACCATCGTATCCGAGGTCACGCCCCCCCGGCGAAACTCACTCGATTCCGCCGGCAGAACTTTTTTCGGCCCGTGACCAGACTTGTCACAAGGGTGGTCGACAATCGCCGGCAGACTGGGACGATCAGAGGATCGGTGACCGGGTGTCCGCAGGGAATCTTTCAAAGACGCGAGCCAGACCTTGAACCAAACCAAAAAAACGACGCAAAATCGCCGCGAAACCTGCTTTTTGGGCTGGGACAATCCGTTGCTGCCCGACGCCGCCGCCCGCTTGGCCGAAGTCTGGAAAGCCGGCGGCACCGGCCGCGAACTGGCGTCGGCCGTGTGCGTGCTGCCGACGGCGCGGGGGGCGGCGCGTCTGCGGGAACTGCTCCGCCGGGAATCCGAATCACTCGGCATCGACGCCAGACTGCCGCAACTGGTTACCGTCGGTCGGTTGCCCGAATTCCTGTATCGGCCCACTGCCAAGGTGGCGTTGGAATTCGAACAGACGTTGGCCTGGGCTCGTGTGCTGCGTCAAGCCGGTGGCCATGCCTTGCGGCCGTTGATCCCCACGCCGCCGCGCGGCGACACGCCGGCCGTGTGGTTGGACTTGGCCGCCACGATTCGCCGTTTGCACGAAGACCTGTCGGCGAACCGTTTGGGCTTCGCCGATGTCGCTCGCGCCGGCGAAACCGACGCCGAAACGACGCGTTGGCGAGTCCTGCAAAACCTGCTCGACGACTACTTGCGGACGCTCGACGACGCCGGATTATGTGACCCCCACACGGAACGTCAAAGGGCCGTCCGAGACGATCGGTGCCGGTGTGATTATTCGGTTTACCTGATCGGAACCAGTGACCTGTCGGACGCCTTGACGGCCATGTTGAAAGCCGTTCGTGCGGAGGTGGTCGCCATGGTCGCCGCCCCCCCCGGCGAAGCGAAACGCTTCGACGAATTCGGCAGCGTCCGAGCCGATTCATGGTTGCAGCATCATTTACCGCTTCGCGACAACCAGCTGATCTCCGCGACAGACGTTCATGACCAGTCGTCCGCGGTCGCGGAAGTCTTGGCCGAATTCGGACAACGCTATGCCATCGATCAAGTCACCGTCGGTGTGACCGATCCGTCTCACGTCGTGCCGGTGGAAACGCACTTGCGATCGTGTGATGTCGAAACTCAGCGACACCTCGGCTGGAACGTCAGCGAAACTTCGATCGGTCACTTGTTGCGATTGACGTCGGCGTATTTGTCCCAGCGGACTTGGGCCACGCTCGCGGCGCTCGTTCGTCATAGCGACGTGCATCGTTTCGTTTCCCGAACCGAAAAGGACAGGCTCCGTCGCTTGGACCGATTCGTTTCCGAGCATTTTCCCGTCTCGGTCGACGATCCGTTGTCCGAACGCGCCGAAGCCGATTTCGGCGACGTGATCCGACTACGTGATGACGTCGATCAGTGGCTGGACTGCTTCGGGCAACCGGAACGATCCATGGGCGGTTGGAGCGGCACGATCGAGCTTTGGCTGGACCAGACCTACACGACGTTGATCGCCGGTGATTCTCAGCCCCGGACCGGCAAACTGGTCTGGCTGCGACCGTCATCGTCTCGCGATCGGACCCGCCGGGCTTTGGTGCAAACCAAAGGTCTGCTGCGGCGTTTCGTGGAACTCAATTCCAGTCTGGATTTTGAGGTGTCCGGCGGCGAAGCGTTGGAGTTGCTGTCCCACCGCGTGGCGGATCTTCGTATCGGAGAGGAATCCGAGACCGATCGTTCACGGCTCAAGATTTTGGGTTGGCTGGACTTGGCACTGGACGATTCGCCCGGGTTGGTCGTCATGGGGTTCAACCATCCGTTCGTCCCCGAAGCGACCACCAGCGATCCGTTCCTGCCCGGGACGCTGCGGACCAAACTACGGATGTCCGACAACGATCGGCGTTACGCGCGGGACTGCTACGCGATGCATCTGATGATCACCAGCCGCCCCGACGTGCGGTTCGTCGTCGGTCGTCGCGCGGCCGATGCCAGTCCGACCCCGCCCAGTCGTCTGCTGGCGGCCGCCACCGACCAGGACGTGACCCGCCGCGTTCGCATGCTGATGGGAGATCCCGTGCGCGACGTCCGAATCGTCTCGCGTTGGGATCGGGGCCCGGACGTCACCGACATCCCGATTCCGTCGATCGGCACGCCACAACCGATCACGACGCTCAGCGTCACTGCGTTCAAAGAATACCTGACGTGTCCTTACAGGTTTTACCTTCGCCGGATCTTGAAAGTGGGGCCGTTGGACGATCAAGCTCACGAACTGGCTGCCAATCAATTCGGAGACTTGATTCACGACACGTTGGAAGTCTTCGGCCGCTCCGAGGACAAGAACGAAACCGATCCCGGTCGAATCGAAGCCGCGTTGATCGACCGTTTGCACGAGTACGCCGGCCGGCGTTACGGCGGACACTGTAGCGCGGCGGTGCGGATGCAGATCATCCAAGCCGAACAACGTTTGCGATTCGTCGCGGCCCATCAAGCGTTGCATCGCGCCGCGGGTTGGCGAATCGTCCACGCCGAGGTGTCGGTCGACGAAACCACGGGCGGGCGAATCATCGTCGATGACCGACCGATGGGATTGCGAGGCCGGTTCGACCGCGTCGACCAAAACGAGCGAACCGGACAGTGGGCGGTGCTGGACTACAAAACGCACGGCGATAAACCGGAAAAACGACACCTCAAAAGGATCGCCGGGCGAAACCGGTGGGTCGACCTGCAGCTTCCTTTGTATCGACAAATGCTGCCGGCGCTCGAAATCGATGACGACCCGGCCGACGTCAAATTGGGGTACTTCAACATCAGCGACAAAGAATCCGAAACGAAAATCAATATCGCCACGTTCACCGAAGCGGAAATGGGCGAGGCCCAATCCTTGATCCACGATTGCGTCCGCCGAATCCGCGCCGGCGATTTCGCCCCGACCCCGGACATGGTCCCGTACGACGATTATCCGATGATCTTGCAGACCGGCATCGCCACGCGGATGCTGGGCAGCGAGTCGTCAGAAATCATGGAGGCCTCCGTATGACCGCGTTGACGCAACCCGCCGATTCGTCCGGCATCCTTGAATTACGCCCGACCGTGGTGCGTGCTTCGGCGGGCACGGGCAAGACGTACCAGTTGACCGCCCGAATGCTGCGGATCTTGTTACAGGGGGCTGCACCGGAGACGATTCTGGCGACCACCTTCACCCGCAAGGCGGCCGGCGAGATTTTGGCTCGCGTGCTGGTCACGCTGGCCAAAGCCGGCGATCCGAGCGACCCGGAATCGCTCGCGGCGCTTCGGCAACAGATCGGACTGCCGAATCTGCCCGCATCGCGGTGCCGGACGCTGTTGCAAGACTTGGTCGCCAACGTTCATCGATTGCGAATCTCGACGCTCGACAGCCTGTTTTCCATGCTCGCCCGCGCCTTGCCCTTCGAACTCGGCCTGCCGCCGGCTTGGCGATTGACCGACGAAGTCGAAGAGGAGTGGCTGCGCGAACGGGCGATCAACGAATTGATCGCGACGGCGGAGTCGACCGAGCTGCGGACCTTGTTGGCGATGTTGGGCGGGGGTCGAGTCGTTCGCAGTGTGGCCCGCGAACTGGATCAGGTCGTTTCGGCCGCCTACGCCACGCAGCGATTGTGTCAAAGCGATGTTTGGAACGAGGTCAAACCCGGTAAAATGCCGGCCCCCGCGGACGTGCGGGCCATGATCGACGCGTTTCGTGCCGCCGAACTTCCACAAAAAAGCTTGGTGAAACGACTCCGCGAAGTCGCCGACCTGGCCGAGCAATCCGCCTGGGACGAACTGGCTGACGACACCTTGCTGGCAAACATCGACAAGGCCCGGCGGAGTCGAACCGAAGTCAAATTCGGTCGAGCCAAATTTCCGGATGATTTGAATGACCACTTCGATGTGCTCCACGCCGCGGTCAAATCTCGGGTGTTGACGTTGCTGTCGGCGCAAAATCAGGCGACCGGGTCGCTGTTGCAGACGTACGAGAGCCGGATCCGTTTGCTCAAAGAAGCCGGTCGGAGTCTGGGGTTCGACGACGTCGCGGTGCGGCTTGCCGAACACTTTGCGACGTTGCTCGAATCCAGCGGCAAAGGGCTTCTGGAGCACCGTTTGGACGGGGCCATCGACCATTTGTTACTCGATGAGTTTCAAGACACCGCTCCGGTGCAGTGGTCTGTGTTGCGGCCGATCGCCATGCGGACCACGCAACCGACCGCTCACGGCGATGGCGACACGCTGGCCGTGGATCGTTCGTTCTTTTGCGTGGGCGATACGAAACAAGCGATCTACGGATTCCGCGGCGGTGTCGCAGAAATCTTTGACACGGTCTCCGATCAGCTCGACGGCGTCCAGACGATCCCACAAAACGAAAGTTATCGAAGCAGTCCGGTGATCCTGGATTTCGTCACCGAAGTTTTTCAGAATCTGCATCGTCATCCCAGTGCGTCGGCGTCCGGATCCCCCGCGGACCCCGCGACCTATCAGGCCGAAGCGATCCAGCGATTTGACCGCGACTTTCCGGTTCATGTGGCGGCCAAAACCGGGCTGCCCGGCCACGTGCGACTGCTGACATCGACGTCGCTGAAGGACCTGGGCCGCGACGCCGCCAAGGCGGACGCCAAGGCGGCATGTTTCGACCGTGCCGCCGATGTCATTCAGCAGTTGCACGGGGATGCACCGGAGCGGACGATCGGCGTCTTGACGCGATCACGTCGGGCCGCGGCCGAGATGATGTGGCGTCTGGACGGACGCGGTTTGACCGTCAGCCAAGAAGGCGGCAATCCGCTGACCGATTCGTCCGCGGTCGAATTGGTTCTTTCGGCCTTGATGATGATCGAGCATCCGGGCGACGGACGATGGCGTTTTCATGTGCAAAATTCGCCGCTGGGACGGGAACTGCTCGGCGAGGACGTCGATAAGCTGACCGACGATGAATTCGCGGAGTTCGTCGACGAGCTTCGTGAATTCTTTTCGGATCACGGTTTGGTCGAAACCGTCGTTCTGTTGGCCGATCGTGTCGTCGGATTCTGCGACCCGACGGACACGCTGCGACTGAAACAACTGACCCAGATCGCCACGTCTTATCAACCGATCGCGACGCCCCGACTGACGGATTTCGTTCGATTGGTGCGTGGCAAGGGTGTCGAACAGCCCAAGGCGGCCAAGATTCGGGTGATGACGGTGCACGCCTCCAAGGGCTTGGAATTCGACGCCGTCGTGTTGCCCGAATTGGACGAGCTGTTGACGCGGCGTTCGGGCGGTTGCATCGCCGATACACCCCGAGTCGACCAGCCGCCCACCGGTTTGACACGGTACGTCGGTCAAAAAAAACGTTCGTTCTTGCCCTCCCGTTGGCAGCGGGCCTTCGGACGCAGCGACGCTGCGGAGATGACCGAGGCGTTGTGTTTGATGTACGTCGCGTTGACCCGCGCCAAGCAGTCCTTGCAACTGATCGTCCAGCCGACCAAAAAATCCGATTCCAGCAGCAATACCCCGGCATCGTTGTTGATCCACGCGCTTGCCGATATCGCCGACGCGACCCGGGGCGACGCCGTGGTCTATGAAGCCGGCGACGCCGATTGGCACCGGCGTGCCGGCACCGAGACGATCCAGCAGGAACGGATGGCACCCCCAGCCGTGCAGGTGAATTTTCGACCCGCGGAGGCCCGTCGTGATTCGTAGGATCATCCTGGAAAATTTCATGTCGCACGGCAAGACCGTGATCGATCTTGCCGACGGGTTGACCGTGTTGACCGGCCCGAACAACTGCGGCAAGTCCGCCGTCGTCGCCGCGTTACAGATCATTGCGTCGAACGGAAACACGACGCACGTGATGCGTCACGGCAGCAAACTGTGCCGCGTCACCGTGGAAACGGATGAGCAGCAGACGATCGTTTGGGAACGCAAAAAAACGACCGTCAAATACCAAATCAACGGCGAAGACGTCCACCGGATCGGTCAAGGGATACCGCCCAGGTTGCACGACGTGTTGAAACTCGATCGCGTGACGACGACCGTCGGAGCCACCAAAGACGAATACGACATCCATTTCGGCCAGCAAAAATCGCCGGTCTTTCTGTTGGATCAACCGGCCAGTCGCGCGGCCGCTTTTTTTGCCTCCTCGTCCGATGCGTCCAGATTGATCGAAATGCAAGGTCGGCATCGCAATCGGGTCCAAAAAAGTCGTAGCGAAGCCAAACGTTTGGAATCAGAACTTCGAAATACCACGACGCGCTTGGCGGGTTACGCGCCGATCGATGCCATCAGTCAAAACGTCGAAGTCGCCGAGGAAGTGGCCGCGCGGATCGATCGGGACCGTCGGCGATGCGAGCGGCTTCACGCGGGACTTCACGCCGCCGCCGTGGCCGTCAAGACACGCGACGACGGATTGTCGGTATGCAAAACGCTTGAAAGTTTGCAGCCGCCCGCACCACAACATCCGACCGCTTCCTTCCAGTCATTGATCGAAAGGCTGCGGCATACGCACCAAGATCAACGCCGCGCGTCGGCGACCCTCGCATGTTGCCAACCGCTCACCACGGTGCCGGCAATGTTGCCCGCCGAGGCATGCCGTCGATCGTTACAACGCTTGCGTGATTCCCTCGCGCTGCGACATCGGCTGCGGCGAACCACGCAATCGCTGGGGCCGCTGACCGTGGTCCCCTCGATTCACGACACCGCGAGGGTCCGGGTGATGATGCGGCGTCTGAGCCAGGCGGTACAAGCGGCCCGGGCGGCAAGCGTTTTGTCCGACAGTCTGGTTGAATTGGAAAGACCACCCCGGCAGACAGCGACGCAAACGTTACATCAACAGATCCGAGCTTTGCGAACCGCCAGACTGCGATGGGATCAGGCGAAACGCTCCACGCGTTCCCTTGAATCCCTGCGCGCCGCCGATCCGCCCTCGGACACCACGCCGTTGCGGCAAGTTTTCGATCAACTCCGGCAGGCGAGGAAACGCGTCAACGATGCTGAGGTGTCAGCCCGGCAAGCCGCCGATGACGTGCAACGACATCAGCGACGCATCCATGACTTTGTCCGACAGCATCCGAAATGTCAGACCTGTGGCGGGAGCATCGATCCGGAAACGCTGATGTCGGCCGTCCCGGAATTCCATGTTCATTCCGATCACGAATCGAAGGTCTCTGTGGAGAAATCCTCATGACGAAATCCTTCAGCGGAATGATGTTCATCGGCGATCCGCATTTGGAAGCCCGGATCCCCGGTTTCCGAAGCGACTCCTATCCTCAAGCCGCCTTGGGAAAATTGGCTTGGTGCCTGGATCAGGCTCGCAGCGAAGCGTTGCAACCTTTTTTGCTGGGCGACCTGTTTCACTTGCCTCAAGACAACCCCAATTGGTTGGTCACCGAGGTGATTCGCATCATCACCGAACATTATGGTGAAGGCCTGCCGGCGATCTACGGAAATCATGACGTTCGTGAAAACACGCTCAAGCCGAATGATACGCTCAGCATTCTGTTCGCCGGCGGCCATCTGCGGTTGCTTTCGCATGAACATCCATGGCAAGGTCTTGTCGCCGGTCGAAAGGCGATCGTCGGCGGAACCGTCTGGGGCGATCGACTTCCCCAGGGCTACGACGTTCCTGCGTCAGATGATCAGCACTCCGAGCCCGCTGTCGACCTGGTCGCTTGGTTGACGCATCATGACATTTTGATTCCCGGATACGAGGAAGCCGGACGGATTCGACCGGCCGAATTGCCCGGAATCGATGTGGTCATCAACGGACATGTTCATCGTCGTCTGGATCCCGTTCTCAAAGGCGACACGCATTGGGTCACCGCGGGCAACATCACCCGCCGGTCCCGAAGTGACGCGTCCAGATTGCACGTCCCCGCGGTTCCCTGCTTGGTGCCGGCCGACGATCCCAAGGTCATTGCGGACGATGCGATCGGATCACTGGCGATCACGTCGCAAGGCGGGACGGCTTGGAGCCTGCGTTGGGTTCGCGTACCGCATCGGCCGTTCGATGAAGTCTTTCACGGCGAGATCCGAAACGACGACGAGGCCGAGGAGCAAAACGCCAGTTCGGGTTTCATCGCCGACTTGCGTGAATTGACGGCCAGGAAAACCGACACCGGAGCCGGTTTGATGCAGTTCTTGCAAAACAATGTCGGGCAATTCGAGCCTGCCGTTGCCGCCGAGATCATGCGACTGGCTCAAGAAGTCACAACCGAAGCCGAACCGACCAGCACCACCACATGAACAGGAAACAGTGTCATGACGAAAACGCCGACAACGGAAGCCCGCTCGATCGAGCAACTCAAGCAGGAGTACGAACAGCTGAACGAACGAAAAATCCAAGCCCAGACTCAATTGAAGTCGGCCGAAGAACAACTCAAGAGCCTGGAGAAAGAAGCCGAAGACGAGTTCGGTACCAGTGACATCGACGAACTTGCCGAAAAACTGGAACGAATGGAAGCCGAGAACGAAAAGCAGCGTCGGGAGTACCAGACCTTGCTGGACAAAATCAGTCAAGATCTTCGCGCGGTCGAACAGGCCGGCAAGAACGACGCCGAGGCGGACTCCCCATGACTTCTGGGGAAGCCGAAATGCCGCCCGAAGCGGCTCGCCTGGACGGTTTGAAAAAACGTCTCCACGGCATCCAGGCGGTGCGAGACGAATTGCGGGAAACTCAAACGCTGCTGCAGACCAAGCTTGACGACGTCAACGGCTTTCTGTCGATCGCCGATGACGTCACCGCTGCGTTGGAAAAATTGAACGAAGATGTTTTTCAACGACAACTGACGTTGATCGAAAACACGATGACCAAGGCACTCCAGGAAGTGTTGGAGCAACCGATCGTGTTCAAGACGCTGTGCTCGTTCAAACGCGACGCGGCCAGCGTCGAATTTCTGATCGAGCGCGACGGCAATCAAGAAGACATCATGAAGGGACAAGGCGGATCCGTCGCCAACGTCGTTTCGGTGGGCCTGCGAATGCTGGCGATCACCACGTTGGATGATCGTCGTCATCGCAAATTCTTGGTGCTGGACGAACAAGATTGTTGGTTACATCCCGACTTGGTACCGAAGCTGACTTCGATCGTGCGTCAAGCCGGAACCTCGCTGGGTTTTCAAGTCCTCATGATCAGCCATCACGACGTGTCCCATTTCATCCGTCACGCCGACAAGGTGTATCGCTTGTCTCCGGACCGCGGTGATGGCGTCGGTCTGGAAGAAATCCGTGAGGATGCCGCCGATCAGGAAAGCGAACAATGATCCGATATCATTCCGGCGCGGCCCCAGTCTTCGCGTCGAATCGGAAAACATTCGGAGGGGGGAAACGACGCTTGCTTTTCAAAAATCACTCACTGACGATCTGAACTCGATTCCAATACGCCCACTCGTTCTCCCAGTCGTTGGCGTGATTCTCGATCGACAACTTGATGGTTCGTCCGGAGAACTCGGACAAGTCAGCCTCGACGTCAAGCCATTCGTCTCGGCCCACCGTCTTTGATCCCACCAGTTGGTCGGCAATCACTTCGCCACCTGCCAAGACCTTCAGCCGCCAATCACCGTGCGGATGATGGCTGACACGCAGTCGCAGAAACGTCTTTTTGCCGGTCGGTACATTGAGTTCGCGAACCAGCCGGCTCGGAGTCTTGGCGGAAAGCGGATGCGTTTGAACGGCACTCGAATTACGAAACGTTTCGTGATGCCGTACACCGCCCTGTCCCGAATCCAGCACGCTAAAACCCGGTGCCG
This sequence comes from uncultured Pirellulaceae bacterium, assembly GCA_964453205.1. Classification (GTDB taxonomy): domain Bacteria; phylum Planctomycetota; class Planctomycetia; order Pirellulales; family Pirellulaceae; genus Crateriforma. The sequence goes on from CAYVRC010000045.1 coordinate 21,982, forward strand.
CTTTTTGGATCTCCGACTGCCACTCGGGGTCTTGCTTGGTTCGCTTGGGACTTGCCGGCGAAGTCGCCAAGTTTCCGGCCACCATTCGCCGCGCGACGAATTCTTGGAGTGCGGGGATTTTTCCTTGCACCGCCAGTTTCAGAGCCCGCTCGGCATGGTCGGGTACCATCGGTTCTAGCCCGAACCAACACATTCTCGGCAGATTGTTGTCCTCGACGTCTTCCTCGTGTGTTGCCAACCCGGCAAGAATCGGCCACCGTTCGGCAAAGGGCAATCGTTGGACCGCGGAGGCCAAGTACAATCGTACGACTGGTGATGAGTCGCTGTGAGCCATCGAAGCCAGGCGTGAGGTGTGTTTCCATCCTTTGCCGGGTTTGCGAGCCCGATCAGGTTGAAACGCGTTGATCTCGCTTGCATCACACAAAAACTGGATCGCCCATGCACGCACGTATTCATCATCGTGGGAAAGAAACTCGGCCAATCGACTTTCATCCAGGCCGTCGGTCACGTGCAAAGCCCACAGTGCCCTCAGCCGCTTCGCGGAGGAGGTGGCGAATCGGAACTGATCGTTCAGTTGGGAATGAGTCGAGGCGAAATCTAAATCTCCTCGCGATGCCCGCTCGTGCAACAATGTCCGAGCTTGACGAACGTACCAATCGTTGTCATGGCGTTGCAGGGCCACCAGGTCCGCGTCCGGCATCGCCCTCAGATTTGGCGACGCGTTCGTTTTCGCGTCCTTCGGCATGATCCGGTACACGCGGCCGCTGTTGGGAAACTCGACGGCGTTCCCGCACACGTCTTGGTCGTGCCAATCCAAAATATAGACACCGCCTTCAGGGCCGATTTCGACACTGAAGCCCACCCACGCCATGTCGTTGACCGGCATGAAGTCGGAACCGTGTTTGCCGACGAAGCTCGAACCCCGTCGCTCCATGACGTCCGTCAGCACGGCGTGTTCGTGGATGTTGCACATGAACAATTGGCCGCGGTACTGATCGGGGAACGTATCAGCTAGGTAAAATCGTGCGCCGCCGTGAGCTGACAGATGCGTGTGATCGCGAATGGTCTTGATGTCGTCGAAGATGTAGGGGTTGACGTGCGGACGACTCTGTTTGTGATACACGCCGCCCTGCACGACATGAAACAAGTGTGGAATCACACAGCACGTGGCGAATCCCTGTCCGTGATCGTCAAAATCGAAGCCCCACGGGTTCGAAAGCCCGCGTGCAAAGATCTCGAACGTTTTCCGCACGGGATGATAACGCCAGATGCCCGCGTCGATGAATTGTCGATCGGAATCTTTGCTGTCAGGCTTGCCGACGCGTGAATGGGTGAACACGCCGTGGCATCCGTAAAGCCAGCCGTCGGGACCCCAGATGAAACTGTTCAACGTTTCGTGTCGATCATCGATCCCCCAACCGTCCAGCAAGACCTCCGGCGGTCCGTCCGGTTGATCGTCGCCGTCCGCGTCGGGAATGAACGTCAGATTGGGTGGTGAGCCGACAAACACGCCGCCGAACCCGCAAGCCAAACCCGACGTGAACGTCAGCTTGTCGGTGAACGTTTTCTTTTTATCAAACACGCCGTCGCCGTCGGTGTCCTCCAGGATTTGAATGCGGCTGATCTGTTCGCCTTGTTTGTGTTGTCGCCTTGTCTGGTAATTGAAATTTTCGGCGACCCACATTCGCCCGCGATCGTCAAAGCAAAACGCGATCGGCTCGGCGATGTCGGGCTCGGCGGCGAAAACCGAGACCTCAAAGCCGTCCGGGATCGCCATGTTGGCGACCGCTTCGGCCGGTTTCAAGAAAGCGGCGTCGCTTCGTTTGTGTTGCTTGAGGGGAAGTCGATTACGCGAATCCTGCGCGCCGGCGAGGGGCGCGGCGATGAGCAGGATGAAGATCGCAAGGAGCATTCTTTTCGCAGCAGCATTAGGCCGTGGGTTCGGCGCGGAGTGCTTTTGAAAGTTCCTGCCAACCGGGCGACCCGCATCCCGGCGCGGACGCAGCGTTTCGACAGGGAGTGCGAACTCAACGAGGCTTCGATTCATTTCGGCATCTCCACTTGCTCCGTCGTCCTCAAATATTTGATCAGGTCGATCATTTCTTGTGTTTCCAATTGTTCCAACTGGCCGTCGGGCATCATCGATTTGCTTGAAATCTTCCGTAGCTCGATGTCGGCCTTGGCGATGACCACGCGAGGTTGTTCGGCCGTCTTTAGGATCACCCGGTTGCCGTCTTCCTCGGCCAGGACGCCATTCACGATGCGTCCGTCGACCGTCAGGATCGAAACCATCTTGTACGCGTCAGGAACATCATAACTGGGATTCACACTGTTCAGCAGAATGTAGTTCAGATCCGCTCGGTTCGATCCGGTCAAGTCGGGGCCGACTTCGCCGCCCTCTCCGTAAAGCAAGTGACAAGCCGCACATGTTTTTCGAAAGACGACACGACCGCGACTCGCATCGGCACTCGACAACGCATTTGGCGTCAGGATACGCTTGTATTTCGCGATGAGACTGGCGTGGTTCTCTGCGATCGGCCGGATGTCTCCGTACTCTTTCACAAAAGCCGGACCGAGTAAGTCGCTCAGCGATCGAGCCACATGGGCCGGAATATCCTCGCTTCGAATCTGCTTCTTCTGCAAAGCTCGTAGCAACTGTTGTGCGTAACCCTTTCTGGTCGCCAAGGTCTCGATGACGGCGCGGCGAAGTTCCGGGTCGAACTGCTCGTATCGACTCAAGAGCACGTCGGGAGCCATGTCATTCTGGACGATCGAGTAACCGCGAATCGCATCCAGGGCCAATCCGGGTTCGATCAACAGTGATTCCAGCAACTCTGACGCTTCTTCGTTCTGTTGATTCAACAGGGATCTCAATGCCGTGCGGCGGCGACCCACGTCCGCCGATCGATTTCTAACCAGTGCGAGTGCTTGATCCGTGGCGGCACGGTGGCCAAAGATTTGCGACAACTGCATCGACAACTCTTGTACGCGTTGGTCATTGCTGGAGGCAAACCTTGAACTCAGTTCGTCCCAACCTTCGGGGGCTTGCACGTTTCGACGACCGTCCAATCCACTCAACATTCCCTTCAAGATCGCGGCTTGTGTCGCCGGATTCTCGGTGGTCGTCAGGGTCTCGGCTAACAGGGAAAACGCCTCAACCTCCTCGATCGCGTGACAGGGGCGTGTCAAGCAAAACACGGCGATCGACAGGACGAGAGCCATTCGAACCGATTTTCGATCGTGATTTGAATAAACAGGATACATCTGAGCACGCATCGAAAGCCATCAGGGTAGAGAGTTGCACCGTCGAGCGGCGCGCGGATCAAAGCAGGATCAGCGCGGTCGCAATTCAGCCACGAAGGTCTCCCGGTCGGATGGGTTCACGCTCTCGATCGCGTGCCGGGGCCGGTGGGGGGCTGCCGAGGTGAGTTTACCAGATCGGGGCCGGTGCGGACGGAGCCGTCGCAGGCGGGACGTTGCCGAAGGGGAGACGGGAACCGAGGCGATGGTCGGAGAGTTGGTCAACGCGACGGCGCGGCAGCCGGATCGGTGTCGTCTCCGTTCCGGCAAGCGTCAGTCGTCCGCGTCGGCGGAGTCTTTGATGACGAAGCGGGCCTGGAGGCGGGCGACTTGTTTTGCCAAGCCGGCCGTCTCGACGCTGCGGATGACTTCGTCGAAATCCTTGTACGCCGCGGGGGCTTCGTCACGCGGGTAACGGCGACAGTTCGTCAGGATGTCCGCGTCGTCGAAGGATCGATCGATCGCGGCTTGATCGAGTTCGCGGATCGCACGTTTGCGTCCGAGCGTTCGTCCGGCCCCATGGTTCACGCTGTACAAACTGGCTTCGGCACCGGGCTGGGCGACCATCACGCTGGAACCGGCTTGCGGATTGCCGGGTAGCAAAATGGGATGCCCGGTGTCGGCAAACGGCGTTCGCATGAGCGCAGGGTGGCCCGCCGGGAAGGCTCGCGTTGCGCCTTTGCGGTGAACCCATGACATGCGGTTGCCGACGACTTCTTGTCGCGCGATGTTGTGGCTGATGAAGTAAACCAGTTTGCCCTTGGTGCCCGGAATGATTTCCTGGAACGCTTCCAAGACGAGCTCGTTGATCAGCAGGTGATTCACGGTCGCGAAGTTCGCGCCGAGTGACATGTCGTCGATGTAGTTGTCCGCCTCGGGCGAACCCACCGGAGCGTAGACGAGTTGCTTGTCGCCGCCGGGAAGCGGGATCCCCCAGTCGTCGAACTTTCGTTCGAGCGCGCGGAATTGTCCGGTCGCCAAGCGGTGTCCGATGCCTCGTGAACCGCAGTGCGAAAGGAACGCGACGTGGCCGTCTTGCAAACCGAACCCGTCGGCGATTCGGCGTGATTCGTCGTCCTCGTCGACCCGGACGATTTCGCATTCCCCGAAATGGTTGCCGCCGCCGAGTGACCCGAGTTGTTGAACAGTGCTGCGAAATTTGGAAAAGGTTTTGCCTTGACGAAGTTCGTACAGCCGTGAACGCAGGGCGTCGACGGTCTCGTCATGACCGACGTGAAAAGCGTCTTCGCAATGATCGGCCCAATCGATGGGGATGCCCAGTTTGGCCAGCACATCGGGCGAAGCCCCTTCGGTCATCGCGGCGACGCCGGTCTTCTCGTCGATGTTGCGTGCTTTGGGAACGTCACGCGATCCTTTGCCCATGCCCGTCGGGATGCGGCGACAGATCGCGTGGATCAATTCGCGGCGGGCGGTTTTGTCGGCGACCGCCGCGGCCGGCAAGTCGGTTTGCAACAGCGACATGCTGCACTTGATGTCGAAACCCACCGGTCCGGGATAGATGTGGGTGGGCGATGCCATCACGCAACCGATCGGCGCCCCGTAACCGCAATGGGCGTCGGGGTTAAGTACCAAGTCGGTCACACCGGGGGCGCGGCGAGAATTCACGGCTTGTTGCAGACACAAGTCATCGAAGGTGTCGCGGATTTTCTCGGTGCCGAAGACCTTCACCGGGCTCTGGTGGTTGCCGACCGGCAGGATGGCCGTTGCGTCACCGGTGGGGATCAAAGCGGGCGTCATCGGTCGGGCTCCTTCGTTTCGCGTCGACATTGCTGGATCAATCGAAAAGCAGGGAGACCCGTCAAGCAACGAAGGTTCGCCGATCAAGCGTCTTCGTGAAACAAGGCTTCGGCCGTCTTGGGCAGACGCTTGACCTTGGGTTGCCGTCGGCGGCGTGTCTTTTCCGGCACCATGCTTCGCATCGCTTCCATTTTGCCGAAACACAGCAAGCGATCGTTGGGTTCCAGGGTGCGTTTGAGCCGCGGGTTGGGGATGACCGTGGTGCCGCGATAAAGCGTCAGCACGTTGATGTCGAGTTCGGGCAAGCCGGACTCGTCGATCGTCTTGCCGACAAACTCGCTGCCTTCGCGGACGGAGATTTCGGTGACCCCGTAGCCACGGCTGACCGTCAAACGCTGGCGGAGATCCAGTTCGGGAAAATCGACTTGGGCCGCCATGTAATCGATGATGGCGCCGGCGATGTCCAAGCGTGTGCAGGCTTCGATGCCTTCGAGTCCCGGCGACGAGTTGACTTCCATGACTTGCGGGCCGTCGGTGCCTTCGAGCATGTCGACGCCGGCGACACGCAGCCCCATGATTTGAGCGCATCGGACGGCCGTTTCTTCGTAATCGGCCGGCAGGTTCACGGTTTCGGTTTTGCCGCCACGATGCACGTTGCTGCGAAATTCGGTGCCCTGGGCGACGCGGCGCATCGCGGCGACGACACGGTCGCCGACGACAAAAGCACGGATGTCCCGGCCACGACTTTCGCCGATGAATTGTTGCACCAGCACGTTTTGTTTGGTGCTTTGCAACGTCTCGATGATCGCTTCGGCGACCTTCACCGTCTCGGCCAAAATGACGCCGACGCCCTGGGTGCCTTCGAGCAATTTGATGATGACCGGGGACCCGCCGACGCGTTCGATCGCCGGCAGGATGTCCTTGCGGTCGCGGACGAAGGTCGTTTGGGGGATGCCGATTTGGTGACGGCTAAGGATTTGCAGGCTCCGCAGTTTGTCCCGCGAGTTGACGATTCCGGTAGACGAATTCGCGGTAAAAACATCCATTTGCTCGAACTGGCGAACCACGGCGGTGCCGAAGTAGGTGATCGAGGCACCGATCCGCGGAAGCACCGCGTCGTATTCGCTGAGATGCTTGCGACGGTAGTAGAGGTCGGGGTCGCCTTCACGCAAATCGATGGCGAATTTGAGCGTGTTGAGCACACGGGTCTTGTAGCCGCGTTCGGTGGACGATTCCAGCAAACGACGTGTGCTGTAGCAGTTCGGGCTGCACGACAAGATGGCTAACTTCACTCGAAAGGGTCCTTCGGGCGGGGCAGATGGGGAGGCTCTGGCAGCGTTTTTTCGCAAAGCGTCAGACGTTTAGCCGCGACGGAGGCGTTTCCGCTTCGCTCGGCCGCCCAGGAAAGACTGGCTGGAATCCACCAAGAACCGGCTTCGCAAAGCTTCCCGGCCGATCAACATGCGAAATCCCATCGCGTCGCGGTTCGCCAACGTAAGGTCGATGGGAAAGGTTTGACCCAGCAAAGTCAACTGGGTGCGGATCACAATCCGTTCGGACGTTTCACCGTTGCTGCTGCGGATCATGCGACGCTCAAGGATCCGGGCCGTCGCCATGATTTCGCGATCGTCGCGGGTCTGGTGCGGATGGATCGCGAATCGAGCGTATTCGATCCCGTCCTGGACGAAGGTCTCGGTGTCAAAAGCATGAATCGCGCTGGACCTGGCACCGGTGTCGATCTTGGCTTTGACGTTGCGGACCTTCAGCTGTGGAAGCCCCGCCCATTCACGCCATCCGCAAACCATCAACGGTGGTGCGAGGGGGCCGTCGGGACCGAGAGACTGGGGTTCGGATTCATTGATCGGCATAAAAGGTAGGGCCGCTGGCGGAGGAGTCGTTTCGTCCAGAAGAACCGACTACCGTTGTAACGAATTCATGAACGGAGGTCGCCAACTGGGAGCCAAGGCGGCGTCGTCGGGCGTGATTCCGGCCTCGGCGTCACCCAAATGGTTCAGCCAAGGGTCGTCGGGCAATCCGATCAGAGCCCCGACCGTAATGAACCGCACGTGCCCGTCTTCGTAAAGCACATTCAAGCCGCGGCCGTCATGAGCGATCGGGCGTGGGAAACGTTGCGGCGAAAGCATGCCGCCGACCGAAAATCCACCGAGCGGGGCGTCCGACATGATCGCAAACCCCGAACGTTGTTCGTAACGCGGCGAGCCGAACCGGCCTTCGTCGCGAACGCCCAAAGTATACGCGTAATGACCGCCGGCGAATCGCTGAAATTCACGAAGCCGATCGACCGACGCCGCGTACAAATCTTGAATCGTCGCGATCCCCTCGGTCGGCCGATCATCGAAAGACGACGAACGCCGCGCAACGGGCAATTCGAATGACGGGCACCAGCGAATCGTCGGGTCGTCCAGCAGGCCGGCTTCGCCCAACCGGACCGCGTAGACACCCGCAAAGGCTTCCGGGCCTCCCGGACTGACGGCGGGCAAGCGGTTCTGTTCGCTTCGCGTGACGAACTGGGTGATCGCGGTTCCCAGACGCCGCAGATTATCTTGACAGGCGATCTTTCGAGCCTCGAAACGGCCGTTCCAAATCGCCGGCAACAGCAAAGCCAGGACCACCGCCGCAGAAATCGACGCGACGCACCAATCTTGCCACCGCCAAAATGCGGAGCCGACGCGATCGGTCGACGGGGAAAGTCCTACCGAACCGCCGTGACCCGCGACAGCCTGCGGGGTTTGGCGAGCCGGATCGCCGCTCGGTCGTGTGGCCGCGGTCAGGGGAGGGAGCGCGTCCAGGGTCCGAGAAACCAAATCGATCGGGGGCGGTTCGGCCGCATCCAGATCGCCGCCCGCCAGCGGTTCCAGCGAGCGCTGGACCTGATCCAACTGACGCCGAAGTTCGGGATCCTTGCGGATCGCCGCTTCGATTCGCGCCGTCTCGTCAGGCTCTAAAGCGCCTAGCAGATATCCGAGCAGGTCTTCGTGCATGAGGCCAAGGGGGCGCCGGCGACGGAAAGAAAAGGCAGCCCACGACTGGCCGCCACCTTCTTCACTATGCAGGACAAAGCCACGTGGTTCAATTCGAGTTCGCTTCGGCGGCCAGTTCGTGAGATTCGTCCCACAGCAGTCCCAAGCGGTTGACCGCCGCGTGAATCCGGCTTTTGACCGTTCCCACCGGGATTCCAAGGGCTTCGGCCGCCTCGCGGTACTTCAGGCCCTGGTAGTAAACCAACTGGATGACTTGCTGCATCGGTTCGCCGAGCGATTCGACCGCCTCGTGAACCCAACGGCCGTTCTCTTCTCTCGACGCGGCAATCAAGGGATCGGTGGACGTGCCGACCAGTTTGTCGGACCAAGTCCCCGCGCGGCCCTCGTCGTCACTGCCGACCGGGCGGTCCAAGCTGACCATTCGGTGCCGCTTATTGCGACGTTGGACATCGATCGCTTGATTCGTCGCGATCGCGTACAACCAAGGCCGGAACCGCCGCGTAGAATCGAACTGATGGCATTTCAGGTGGACCTGCAAAAAAGTCCCCTGAAAAGCGTCTTCGGCCATTTCCGCGTTGCCGATGTAGCGACGCAGATAGGCATAAATTTCCCGCTCGTACCGACGGATCAGCATTTCAAACAGCGATCGGTCGCCACTGTGGCGGTACTCGGCGATAAGAATCTCGTCGCTCGTTTGGACGTCGACGTTTTGTGTTTCGGTAGAATAGGTCATCAGCGATGGGCCAAAAAAAGTGGCTCGGAAAAGTCGAAAAAAAGCAATTCAAAAAATACGCGTCCGAGTCATTCGTACACCCCTAAAATAGCCGGATCGAGGCGGGGTCCGCCTTTCCGACGGGATCGTTCGGTAATTTGGGCTCCGCAAAGCCGCCTGTAGGGCGCTGCCTTGTCCCTCATTATCACCTCTCGGCAATACCAAGTCAAAGCGATTTGCCAGGCGGGCTCCTCTTCGAGGACGTCAAAATGACAGGTCGGGAGGGCTGCCGAAAGGGAGGGATGCAACGGGTGTGCCGATCGGCCGAGAAGGGGTGGTCGGGGTCGGCAGCGGGAACGGATCCTCGCCCGAATTTCGGCTGAGCGTTCGCAACGGCGATCCGGAGGGTCCGGCCGGGTCGGTGCGAAGAACTTGGTACAAGATGGAGGGATCGAAATGGCTCGGCGGAGGAGCCGTTCGTTCGGTTCCACCCGTTCTGTTCTTGTCCGTTCCGCTTCCACGGCTGCTCGCGTTTTTTCCTGACTGATGAACCTTTACACCGGCCTTTTGCGTCCGCTGCTGTTTCGACTCGATCCGGAGACGGCTCATCATCTGAGCGTCGAAGCCTGTCGCCTGGCCGGCCGGGTCCCGCTGGTGCCTCGCGCGGCCGAGGCTTTGCTGTCGGCTTCGGCTCCCGAACTTCGGTGCCGGGTCGCGGGACTGCAATTCGATAACCCGATCGGGTTGGCGGCCGGGTGGGACAAGAGCGGGCGAGCGCTGCGAATGCTGGACCATCTGGGGTTCGGGTTTGCCGAGATCGGATCGATTTCCGCGCGGCCGTCGGCCGGCAATCCCAAGCCCCGGTTGTTCCGGCTGCCCGAGGATCAAGCGATCGTGGTGAACTATGGTTTGCCCAACGACGGCGCCGAAGTGGTGGCCCGCCGACTTGCCGGCCATCGCTCGCGAGTGCCCGTGGGGGTCAACATCGTCAAGACGAACGATGGCATCGACGCCGCCCGATGTGATGGCGAATCCGTTCGAGCCGACTATCAAAAGAGCGTCGCATTGGTTCAACGTCACGCCGATTATTTGACGTTGAACTTGAGCTGCCCCAACGCGACAGGGGGCAAGGATCACTTTGCCGAGCCGGGCAACATCGCCAGACTCTTACGGCGACTGGAATCGTCGGAGATCGTTCGTCCGGTTTTTTTGAAGGTGGCCCCCGATCCGAACCCGCGGACCCTGGAACGCTTGCTCGAAGAATCGCTGCCGTTTCCTTTTGTTCGCGGATTCTTATTCAACTTGCCGGCCGGGAAGCCCGACACTTTGCGTTTCTCGTCGACTCGGTCGGACTGGGGCGGGATGCCCGGCGCGGTCGCGGGGCGGCCTGTCGAACCTCTGATCAATCAGTGCATCGGCGAACTCTATCGACGGATGCCGGCGGACCGATTCACCATCATCGGGGTGGGCGGCATTTTTTCCGCCGAACAGGCCTACGAGAAGATCCGCTTGGGAGCGTCGCTGGTGCAAATCTATTCCGCGATGATCTTTTTGGGCCCGGGCGTGGTCAAGCGCATCCATCACGGCTTGGCGTCGCTGCTACGGCGAGACGGCTTCGAGAACATCCACCAGGCGGTCGGCAGCGGGATCACGGTCGGTTGACGCAAGGGGAAAGCCCCACGTCCCAAATCGTGCCGTCCCAAATCGTGCCGCCCAGCGTTTGTCACTGGTCGCCCTTTTGTCTGCTTCTTTTCTCTCCTTCGTTGATAGCAAAGCCTTGGAAAACTGAAACGTCTCGAAGTCAGCGTCTCGGCAACGGTGATTCAAAGATCCCGCCGTGTTCCCAGTCGCTGATACGTCAACAAGTCGATGTCGTAGTGGATCCGTCGCACCGAACCGTCGGCCATCGCGGCGGACAGGCCACCGGGGTGCGGACTGCCGAAACTTTCGATGTCGTCGATGTTGCTGTCCTGGCGAGGTGAAAACTGAGTCCAACGACGAATGTCCGCGTCGTCCCCGATCAGGACCGACTGATCGTCGCCGTCGGAATCGCCACCGGTGTAGTTCAAGATCGACATCGACTTTTCGGCCAACAGCATCGTGTTGGACAAGCCGTCGTAGATGTCCTTGCCGCGCGTCGCCGAACGCAGGTGAATGATCCCGGTGAACCGCTTCGCGTCGGGCCACTCGTAAGTGCTGTATTCCGAATTCGATTCCGGCCCGGGACCGATCGGCACCAACTGATCGCCGGCGCAGGCGGCGTAGTCCGTCTTGGCCGCGCGGCCCGGTTTGGCCGCGTTTCGCAATTCGTGTCGATCCAACGTGTACGGCAATGTTTGCCCGTCACGTCGCGAAGGACAAACCAACAAAGGCAGCGGCATCGCCATCGCCCGCGTCCGTCCCAGCGGCGACCCCGTTTGATCCCAGACTTCCTGCTGTTCGATGAACGGCAGCACCGCGTGAATCCAACCGCCGGGATGCCGGTCGCCCGCCTGGCCGTCTTTATCACCGACCCAAGCGAACCCCCAACCGTCGCTGGGGAATCGTTGGTGAGAGTTCTCATGCAACGTCACCCCGAGCGTCAACTGCCGCAGCTTGTTCTCACAAGCCGTCGTCCGCGCCCGCTCCCGCGCTGACTGAACCGCCGGCAACAGCGCCGAAACCAACAAGGTGATGATCGCCAACACCACCGCCAGCTCCAACAACGTGAAGCCAGATCGCTTTGGCGATCCCGAAAACCAAACGCGCCCCCCCTCGCCCCGCTGCGGGGAGAGGGGACGGTGGTGAGGGGCTGGGATTGAAAATTGCAAATTGAACAATGCAAATTTGGAATCGAATTTGACCATCTTCCAATTTGCACTCTTCAGGCACCCCCAACCCTTCTCCCCCACCTAACGCGGGGGCAAGGGAAGCCCGGACATCTGGCAATTCGCGACAAGACATCTCACGCATCATTCTTCCCCCATCGTGTCATTCAGTGTAGCCGCTTCTTCGGCGTCGATCTCAAACACCCGGTACGCCCCGCCGATCCAGTCATCGGGCGGCCGATCCCGCAGCGCCCGATCGTAGATCGATCCCGGCCAACGCAAATTCATCACGCTGACCACGTAAGTCCCGGCTTCGAAACGTTCGAACTCCAGGATATTGCCGTTGCGTGGTTCCAGCGAAATCTCATACCGATCACACTCCACGCCATACATGCCGGGCGGCACTTTGCGGCAATACAGCGAGAGGTACAGCGGCCGCGCTTCGGGATGTTCTTGGGCCCAATCGGCGATGAAGCCGATGTCTTGCCCATAATCGATGTTCGTGTGCAGCAGGATCCGATCCGGTGTCGTCACACTGCGAACGGCCAAATTGAAAAACGAGATGCAGTACGGATAGCTCGCCAAACTGACCGCCACCACCAGCCCGACCAGCCCGTAGCCAAGCCCCCGCGTCACCCGTCGCCGGCACGACGCCACCGCGATCCCGCCCAAGATGAACAGCAGCGGCAAGGCGGGAATGATGTAACGGGTGTGTTGATTCAAACCCGTTTGACTGCTGACCAAGGCAAAGATGACCGCGCACGCCGCCGCGACACTGACGAATTCGACCCGCCGCCACACGTCGGTACGAACCAACGACACGACCGCCCCCCAAGCCGCCAAGACCAACATCGCCACCGGCGTCTTGCACAGCAGACCGACGACGTAGTAGTGCAACCAACCTTCTCGCGACCATTCACCCAACAGATAAAAGACCAACCGCGAACGGTCCACAAAGTCGATCCGCTGAACATCAAATCCCAGGACATAATCCATGGGCAGCGGAATCGGCACGCCGGCGATCACCGTACCGCGAAACACGTTGGCCGGTTCCATCCGACTGGGACGCTCCGCACCGCCCAACCAATCGCTGACAAATTCAAACTCACCCAAACTGACGAAGCTGCCGTGAAAGCCGAAGGCCGCATTGATCACGAACCCACACACCACCACCGCCACGCCAACCTGTCCAGCCTCCGCAAGCAACCCCGTTGAACCGCGTGGGCAACGCCCCGCGCACACCCCACCAAGCACGCGTCCCACCAACCACACCATCACAAAGATCACCGGCAACACAAACAGGGTATTCTTGGTCAGCAGCGCCACCGCCGTGGTCAGCCCACCCACGACCGCCGCGTCAAACGTTCGCGTGCGAAACCACTGGGCGAACCCCAAACATCCGATCAGCATTCCCGTCGCCCCGGCGACATCGGGCACGATCAACGCCCCGTGCCCGATCATCATCGGGCAAAAGCACCACAACGTTTGCGAAACCAAACCCGCCACCGCCCCGGCGGCACGAAACGCGACAACGCCGCACAACAGCAACCCCGCAACACTCCACAGCGAGCTAATGTAGCGCGACGCGATCAACGCCTGCCAAGCCCGCTGCCGGTTCAGTTTCAAAATCTGTCGACCGAACATGTACTCCGGCCGCGTCCGAGGCGCCGTTTCGTAATCTGGCCAATCCGTTTTCAATTCGTAGGGCAGCGCCGCGATGGTGGCGGTGTTACGGACCAGCGGCGGATTGACCACATACCAATCGGACCGTCCCGTTTTCCAAAACTTCAACCCCGACGCCAAGTGCGGCCCTTCGTCATGCGCCGCGCTGTAAATGCTCGCCGCGTACCACAGCAGCCCTAGATGAACCGCCGCAATCCCCAGCGACCAAGCCAAATAGCGTTTATGCGTCATTCGCGTCACCGTGGGATCGTCTTCGACAGTCGATCCTGAAAGGATCACAGAAGGTAGCCGGGGGTAAAGCGTCAGCGCCACCCCCGGAACACGATCGCCACCCCAACCGCCGACC
>CAYVRC010000046.1:0-34393 GCA_964453205.1 uncultured Pirellulaceae bacterium
ATTGACGGGAACGTTGCCGCCTTCCGCTTTGCGTGGCAACTTGCCCACGGCGGTTGGGACTTACGGTAGCGAACTTGGAGTGGCCTTCGTTGCAACTTGCCAACGCCACGAACGCCGAACTGATTGCGGCGTTCAGCAGTGACAATTTCTTTTGGCGTCGGACGGCACAGCGTCTTTTGGTCGAACGTGCCGCCACCGACGATGCAACGCTCACCGCTCTCGTTTCTTTAGTCAACAAAGATCAAGTCGATCAAATCGGCTTGAACCCGGCCGCGATGCATGCGATTTGGACGCTCGCGGGTTTGTCCGACGCCGGCAACGAATCAGCGGCCGCCGCTCTGGAAAAGGCATGCGAAGCAGGGTTCGGTCATGTGTCCAGTCCAGTCCGCAACGCGGCGATCGCAAGTTGCAGTGGCGAGCAGGCCGCCAAGGCGATTGAAGCGGGTTTGCAAAACGACGTCGATCCCAAGGTGCGGTTGACCGTGTTGCTGCGAGTTGCCGAAGGAAACGGGAACGCGGCGATCGGTGGTGACGACCTCGCCGGCTTGGTGCCTTCGATCCGAAACGACAGCGTCTTGTTGGACGCATGGACCTCCGCTGCGTCGACCGCTCCCGCCGCAACAATCGTGGCGCTCGCGAAGATGAATCAGTCCGACGTGAATTTGCTGGCTCCACGAATCTCAGTACTGGCGGAACACCTGGCAAGGAACAAACCGACGGTTGAGCAGATCGGTCAATTGCTTGAAATCTCGCCCGATTCGCCGGTTGCCGTCACCGTGTGGGAAGGCTTAGCGAAGGGCTGGCCGCGAGACCTGGTTCTGAATCTTCCCGAAGCATCACAACGAATGGTTCGTGAGCGGTTCCTGGCCAAAGACACTTCGGCCGCGAGCAAGGCGGCGATCCTAGCGGTAGCCGACAAGTGGTCGATCACAAACCTAGCTGAGATCGTCGATGACATTCAGGACGAACTGCTGGCGACCACCATGGACGCGGATGCCGACTCGGATGAACGTTTGAGTGCCTGGGATCAAGCGATTCGTCTCGCACCTTCGAGCCCGAAAATTCTCGACGCCGTCGAAGAGTTCTTGACTCCGCAACTGGCTCCGGAAACCGGGATCGCGGCATTGAGCTCGCTGCAGGCTGCCCGCGTGGACGGCTTATCGGAGACGTTGCTGGACTTGAAAACTTCGCTCGGGCCGAAACTCAGTAGTCAGATTTTGACGTTGCTGCTGTCCCGAGCCGATGGCACGAAAGATTTGCTCGACGCCATTGCTGATGGACAGGTACAGTTCAGCGATCTCCAACTCGATCAACGCCAAGCCTTGCTGAACCACCCCACGTCTTCGATTGCCTCTCGCGCAAAAGCGTTGATGGAATCGCGAGGTGCGATGGTGACTTCCAATCGCCAAGCGTTGGTCGACGAGTGGATGCCGGTCACCGAAATGAAAGGCGATGTGACCAACGGTTTGGCAATGTTCAAAAAACACTGCTCGGCCTGTCACATCCATGGCGAGATCGGAAAAGAGATCGGGCCGAACTTGACCGGTATGGCGGTTCATCCCAAAGAAGAAATCTTGATGAACGTCCTCGATCCTTCACGCAGTGTCGAGAGCAACTTCCGCACTTACCAGATCTTGACTGTCGATGGGAATGTGCTTTCAGGAATGCTTGCCGGCGAGTCCGCAAACTCGCTGCGGATCATCGACACCCAGGGCAAAGAGAAATTGGTGCTTCGCGAAGACATCGAGCAACTGGCGTCTTCGCCCAAGTCACTCATGCCAGAAGGTTTTGAAAGCTCGATCAGCAAAACTCAGATGGCGGATCTGCTGTCGTTTCTCGCCAAACGAGGCAAGCACGCGCCCCTGAACATCTCCAGCGTTGCGACGATCAACAGCAACAAAGGCCTTCCGAGATTCCGCGGCCGACCTGGAGAAAAGTTCGTACTGGATTCGTACGGCCGTGTGGAGATCGAAGGTGTTCCGTTCGAACTGGTCGATCCCCAGGGAGATCGGATCGCGAATATCATCGGTTTGCAAAGACAGTCGTCACGTTCCCCCAGCACGTTGCCTGAATCGGTCAGCATCGACTGTGCCGGAAATGTCAAAACGATTCATATGCTCGGTGGCGTCGCCCGGGCTGCTTACCCACGCGTCAAGGATGAAACGACCAGCATGACTGTTCGTCGCCACTATGCCGACGGTACGACAAGCGATTATGAACTGCTCAACGGCAAACACATCGTGACTTTTCAAGCGGGTGAGAAGGTACCGGAATCTAAAAGGGCAATTGAGGCCGATGGCAAGCAGATCCGATACTTGAAGATTCCTGCCGACGCCGAGAAGGCATTAACGAAGATTGAATTATTGAAAGGAGCTGACTTTTCGCTTCCGCTCATCTTCGCTCTCACGATCGAGTTCGCCGACGTGTCCGCTGAAACCGAGTGACGCCAGCCGAGGGGTGCGGACTATTTTCCGACGATGACTTCGTGGCGGCCGGTCGAATCGGCGGCCGCCCGTGCCATCCCTGCGGAATTGAATCGCATCACGATTTGTCCCTGTCGACTGATCGCGATGATGCCTCCCCGCACCGGCCGATCCGCGTCGAACAAAACGGCTTCCACCGCCTTGTCCAAAGGTTGGTCCAGGTAGGCCATCCTGGCGGACACGTCGTACGCGACGGCATTTCGAATGAAGTCCTCGCCCACGCCGGTGCAGGAGACGCCGCAGGTCTCATTGTCCGCGAAGGTGCCGGCGGTGGGGATCGGCGAATCTCCGATCCGCCCGTATCGTTTGTTGATCAAACCGCCGGTCGACGTGGCCGCCGCCAGGTTGCCGTGTGCGTCCAAGGCCACGCAACCGACGGTTCCCAGCGACTCGCTTTTCTCTTGCTGTCTGTCCCGCGTTTCGCGTTTCTTTTTCTCCCGAAGCCACTTTTTTGTTTGAGCTTCGGTCGAAAAATACCGGTTCGAAACTCGCTCGATCTGTGGATCCTTCTCCAACGTGTCGGCAAAACGGTCGGCTCCTCCGGCCACCAGCAAGACATGCGGTGTCTCGGTCATGACTCGCCGGGCCAGCGAGATCGGATTCTTCACGGTCGTGACGCCACCGACCGCGCCCGCGGAGCGGTCGCGGCCGTCCATGATGCTGGCATCGAGTTCGTGTTCGCCGACGGCGTTGCACACGGCGCCTTTACCGGCGTTGAAATGGGACGAATCTTCGAGCATCCGCACCACCGCTTCGACCGTATTCAGACTACTGTCACCGTTTTTCAGCATGGCCTCTCCCGCTGCCAACGCGTCTTGCAAGACAGCTTGACGGTCAGCATCACCGGTCACAGCGCCACCCGCACCGCCGTGAATGACGATCGCGTAGCGTGGTTCCGCCGGGTCAGCTTGAACGACCGGAAACGATAAGACCAACAAGAGAAAACCGCTGGCGGGTTTGCAACAAATACGCATGGTTCGACGGAGCCGTTGCTTGATTTTGAACTGAAATTCATGACCGGATTTTGACGCGACTTGCGGTCGTGCGAACCAATTTTAGCGAGTCTGCCGGAGGTCAGCAGTGGTAGATCCTTGGGCGTCAGGCCCCTGGGAGCAAGCCGATCGATCCTCGCAATGGGCCATGCACAGGTCGTCGACCCGCTTTTCGATGTTCGTTCCCTGTCGATGAGCTTGTTCCAATTGGTCGACGGATAGGTCGACGCCGATGCAGCCCGCTTTGATCCGTTGTTCGCAAATCTTCCGCGTAGGACTTCCGCGCAAACGCTTTCCCAAGATCTTGACGAGCGGAACAGGAACTTTTCGATCGAGTCTGTTATTTCGTCACTCGGGTCACGCAGATCGGCACTTTCGAATCCGAGGGAGTTACGTCTTCAGGACGTGGGATCGATGGTTCGATACGGTGCCTTTCTCGCTCGGTTGACTTTTCCAATTTCGATTTTATTCGGGTCGGTTCAGCGTTCGGCGGGTCTCTTCGAGCAATTTCGTTGCCATCACGAAAGACTTGAGATTGCCGTAGGTCGGCACTTGCCCGGGTTCGGGTACCGGCCATGCCTGTTCGGCCACTCGTTCGGCAAGCCGGAGCGCCGCATCCGCTTCGTCGTGACGGCCCAGGCGATGCAACGCGGACGAACGCAACGCGGCGACGAGGATGAGTTCGCCGTAATGATGTCCGCCTCGTTGGCGATGCGGATCAAGAATCTCCAACACCCGCCGATGGTTACCTAAACGGTGCTCGACCATCCCCAGCGAAACCGCTTCATACGGCATCCCGAGATTGATTTGTTTGTGACGCGTCGCCAAGGGAAGCAACACCGAAAAGTCTTCGATCGAGTCCGGTGCCGCAGCAGCCATCTCAGCCAAGTAGGCACCGGTGCCGGCTTCGCGAGCGAAGTCCCAGTCAGGAAGCTTGTTCAAATTGGTCATCAAATGATGACGATAGGCCGTCGTGTTGCCCGACATCAGTGCCGCCGCGGCGGCTTCGCACCGCAGCCATCCGCTAAGCGGATAGCGTTGCAAATAAGATTCCAGGTCGGCCAACGCATCGTTCCACCGCAAGTGTTTCGCATGCCAGCGCGCGCGCGAGACGAGAAGATCTCCGTCCTTGGGGTCTGCCGCGATCGCGGCGGTAAGCCGCGCGAGTTCCTCATCCGGCGTCAAGATCGGCTTGACCGAACCGTCCTGGTCAATGTGAAACTCTCGATGGGAAGCGTCGACGTCTACCAGGTTGATCCCGGCGATGGATTGCAACATCGATCGGACGGCATCATCGGATACCTCGGTGAGTCGCAGATTCAATTGTTGGATCGAATCGAGAGAATGCAGACGGCTGAGTGTTTCATCATTCACCGCCACGATGCCACTTAGATCAATGGCCAACAATTGGAAGTCGCTGGGCGGTAGGTGTTCGAGTCGATCGATCGTCAGCTTTTCGTCATGGGTGGCGACGCTCAGCCCGCCGCCCAACCGCAGGACCGTCTCTGCGGCTCGTCGGTCGTTTCCCGGTGCGAGTGCTCGAGCCAGCATCGTGGGCAGCATTTCGGGTCCATTGTCGATCAGCTTCAGGTGACGCGTGCCCCAGATTCGGACGGAATAGATGTCTCCTTCTTTCTTTCGTGTCGGATAGGAATTGACGTCGACACCGTCACTGGACACCAGTTGTTCGCCATCGGGACTCCAGTCCAGCGAGAGGACTCGATGCGGAAGTTTCGTCGACCAGACCTCGTCCAGCGTCGCGGCGTCCCAAAGTTTCAAGGCACCGTCATGATCGCCCGTCGCGATGCGTGTTCCGCTGGGATGCCAAGCCACCGCGGAAACAAAATGGCGATGCCCTCGTGCGAAGTGAGGCTTGGCGTCGGCGAGCAAATCCGAGACGGCAAGCCTGCCGTCGGCCAGCGCCGAGGCGATCAAGCGTCCGTTGGGCGCCCAGGCGGTACGAGAAACAAGCTGAGCGGAGACGCCGATGGGCTTCACCAACTGCAGCGACGGATCCATCAGGTGATCGACCAAGGCGAGTCGATCTCCACTGCGACTCCAGCGCGCGAACCCACCTTTGAGCGAAGTCGTGGCCATCCGCTCTCCTGTTTCGACGTCAAACAAATGAGTGTCGTCGGCGTATTCACCGCAAGCGATCTGATTCGTCCCGGGACGCCAATCGACCCACACGTGCACACCGCCGGCACGGAGGCCCGTATCGAAGGGTTGCCGGATTTCACCCGACACTCGGTCCCACAACCAAACTTTGTTGTCGTCGCAGATTCCGACGAGCCGTCTGGCGTCGTCTGACCAGGACACGTCTTTCACGGTCGCGGACAGCTTCTCGCTCGTCTCGTCGAGTTCGCCGTTGGCGGCATTCCAGATCCGGATGTATCCATCGATGCATGCGCCCGCGATCCACCGGCCGTCTGAACTGTAGCGAACAGTACGAACGTCAAGAGCGTCCTGGTGAATCACGACGGCATCGGGGATGTTCGGGCTGACTTTCCAAACTCTGCCGTGCCCCGTGCTGTCGATCGAAAGAATCCGCTTCCCGTCGGGAGACCAATCGATGAAGTGGATGGGCGCGGAGTGAAAGTGAGCGGTTTGAACGATCTGGCCCGAATCGACGTCACGGATCGTGACATTTTGATCTTGCGAACCGGTGGCAAAAAGTTTGCCATCCGGACTCCACGCTCCGCAAGACGCTTCCGACTTTAATTCCCCTTGGTGCACGCCGTCCGCCGAATAAAGCCGGATTTCATAGTTCGGGAAAGAACCGCCGCCGGCCAGCGTTTTGCCGTCAGGGCTCCACAACCCGATATCGCAAGAAATACCGCAAGCCCGAAGACTGAACGATGGCCTTCCGGTGTCCGCATCGAACACTCGCACATAGCCAGTACGATCCGCGATCACCACCAGCGGCTCGCTCGGATGCCAATCGACGTTGCGGAGATAAATGTTTTTTCGCGCGGGCGTCAATTGATGAACGAGGTCCCCTGTCGCCACTTCCCAGATCGCCGATGAACCGTCCAGACTGCCGCTGACCAAGTGCCGGCCGTCGGGTGAAAACGACAGGTAATCCGAACCACGTTCGTGCGCTTTCCAGCGTCGAATCATTTGCTGACGCTCGATCTGAAACAATCCGATGTAACCGTCGGAGAATCCGATCGCGACCGCGGTTCCCTCGGGATCGAAAACGACATTCCGCAACCAGTTCTTCAGATCCTTGTTGATGATCGGCTGCATCGACTGGGCGTCAAAAATCTGCAATCGCTTCCCCGCGGTGGCGAATCGCTGTCCGTCGGGACTCCAACAACCGCGTTTCAGTTCTTCGACATCGGGGATTCGGCGAGAGCCTTGTTGGACCAAATCGGCGTAGTAACTCCATTCCCAGCCGCGAAAATCCGGCTCGCCTTCGCCGGGCCGAAGCTGATCCACCATTCGCGTCAAATGGCCGTATTCCCGGTCTTGCCAGGGTTGTTGGATGACGGTCAAACGCGCGACGTACTCGTTCCATTTGGCTTCGCGTTCGCGCTGCAGGATCAGTCTTCGAGCCGCCTGTTCGTTGGCAAGTGCTTTCTCGGCTTCCCGCCGCGCCGTCGCCTCGGCGTCCCGCGCCGATTCGGCATCGCCCCGCGCCGCGGCTTCGCGAGCGAGCGCCGATTCGGTCGTCTTTTTGGCCAACGTTGCGGCCGCCGTTTCGCGATCCGCCCGGTCGTGCTCCAGTTTTTCGGCGATCGCTCGCTGTTCGGCTTCGTAAGCAAAGTAGGACGATACGGCCGTTCCCGTTAGCAGCAACGCGACCGACAGCGTCGCTAAGGACGCGACCCACGGATTCCGCTTGGCCCATCGCCAAGCCCTCGTCGCGCGGGCGATCGGTCGGGCCAACACCGGCCTGCCGTCAAAAAACCGTCGCAGATCGTCGGCCATCTCGCCCGCTGTTCCGTAACGCCGATGCGGTTCCTTCTGCAGACACTTCAAACAGATCGTTTCCAGGTCTTTCGGCACGCCGGGATTCAACAGCCGTAACGACACCGGTTCTTTCTCGATCACTTGGCGAATCGTATCGATCGCCGAATCCGCCACGAAAGGCGCGCGGCCGCAAAGACAGGCGTACAGGACCGCTCCGAGCGAATAAACATCGCTGGCAACGCTGACCAAGTCGTGCTTCGCCGAGGCTTGTTCGGGCGACATGTATCCGGGCGTACCGAGTATCTGACCGGTGGACGTCAACTCCGCGCCACTGACGTCATCCGCCAGTGTTTTGGCCAAACCGAAATCGGTCACATGCGGCTCGCCCGCTTCATCGATCAAGACGTTGGCCGGTTTCAGATCGCGGTGCAACACGCCTTGCCCGTGAGCGTAGTGGATCGCGTCGGAAATCTTCGCAAGCAATTTCGCGGTTCGCCGCGGTGCCAACGATTCACCGCTGATGATCGAAGCGAGACTTTGGCTTTCGACAAAGTCCATGGTGAAGTAATGATGGCCTTCGTGCGTGCCGACCTCATAGACGCCGACGATGTTCGGATGGTGAAGGGCTGCGGCCGAGCGGGCTTCGCGATGAAAACGGTCGACATCGGTCTCGGACGCCAATCGACCGGCCAAGATCATTTTGAGGGCGACGGTGCGCCGAAGCTTTGTCTGTCTGGCCTTGAAAACGATGCCCATGCCGCCACGAGCGATCTCACTGACGACTTCATACTCGCCGATGTAAGTCAGCCGATCGCCCCGTCCGACTCGGTATTCGTCACGCCGCTGCCCGTCTGCCCGCTGCGAATCCAGTGTCGGATCGAACGCGGAATCGACGGGGGATTGAACCTCAAAGTTGCGCAATTCCGAAACCACGCCCCGAACCAATGAGTTGTTGTCAAGGAAATCACACATCGCATCGGCGTGCTCGGGATGATCACGATACAACTGATCACGATCAATCGACTCGCCACGTTCGATCGCCTCCAAGGACTCCGTCAGCAACCGATGAAGCGTCGCGTCGTCGTCAAGGTTCGATTCGTCCATCATGTGCTTTTGAAAGGTGACGGCAAACGGTTTGGAAAAAAGTTCGTCTCGTAAACTTACAAATAGAGCCCCTCGTGCCACCTGATGTGCGCGTGGCTGCGTTTTTATGAACAGGAAAGATCGACGTCGCCGCGTCGTTCGACGTGTGGCGACCGCGGGCGCCGGTCTGCGGTCATCGCGCCGCCATCATTGATGTCGTTGACGGTAATCGCGCGGTGATCGCCCGTGTACCTTGCGGAACTGACGACTGAAGTAATTGCTGTCTGAAAAGCCGACAGTGAATGCGATGTCGGTGATGCTGAGGTCGGTGTTTCTCAGCAGATGGCTCGCTTCGTCGATCCTCAGCTGGATCAGATAGCGGATCGGCGAGGTACCCATGGCCGCTTCAAAAACTCGCACGAAACTGGTGCGGGACATGCCCGACATCGTCACAAGCTCTTGCAACGTCACCGGGCGCGCCATGTTGCGTCGCATGTGTGAAATCGTTTCGCCGATCCGAACCAAGCTTTGGCTCGTCGGATTTCGCGTCTTGCCGTAGCACCGAGAAAGAAACGTCACCAGTTCCAACATGGCAGCGATCGCCAGCACGCGAAAACCTGAGCGTCGCATGCCCAGTTCATCGCTGAGTTTGTCGACCAGCCTCAGCGTTTCGGCGAGTTCCGCCGGGGTCAATTGCAGTCGACTTGTAAAATTGTGCCGGCTCCGCCAAGCGGGCTCTAACGTAAAGAGGGCATGGTATCCGGACAGCGATTGGAGGTCGCCGAGCGACAAAGGCAACTCGCCGGGAACGAACAAGATATTGATCAAGCTCAACCGATCCATGTTCAAATAATCATGGGGACGGTCTCCACCGATGACGAAGGTGTCTCCCGTCGTCAGTTCGTAACTATCTTCTCCGGTGATGTGGACGCCGGATCCACCGGTGACGATGACGATCTCTGAAAACTCGTGACGGTGCAGTCCGAACGGTTCCTGGGGATCGCGACGCTCCACGACGATCGGAAATCCGTCTTCGTGAAACCAGTCCTGCTTTTTGAGCGTTTTCATCAACTCAACGGTCGTCTCGCATCAACAACACACCACAATTCCGGTTTTTTCCGCAGAGATTAGCCCTGTGGCGGGTCCGCTCAGGCGGGGATGATTGTCCTAGTCGGTGAGTCAATCGTCAAGTTTTTTGCCCCGGGACACGGTGAACTCGGCGACAATTGACTCACGAAATTTGCCGGCGAGAAACGACGTTCGGATGTTGTCGCTCGTCGCCCATCGGACTCCGGTCGCCCCGCACCGGGCGCGCAGCTGCGTGGGTTCCCACGTGCCGGTCGATGCCGGCAACGGCAAGACTTGACTGTGGCTTCCCCGATGGATCCTCTCAAAAACTCGCACCCGTTCCCAGTGATGGTGTTCATGAAATCGACAAACCTTTTGGTGCTACTTTCCGCAGGCATCCTTTGCGTCCCGTCGCCGGTGTCCGCGGGACAAACCGGTTCGCCGCAAGCAGGCACTCGCAAGCCCAACGTGGTCTTCATTCTCGCCGACGACCTGGGTTGGAGCGACACCACGCTGTACGGAACCACCGAGCTGTATCGAACGCCGAATATCGCGCGGCTTGCGGAACGCGGCATGACGTTCACGCGAGCCTATTCTTCCAGTCCGTTGTGCTCGCCGACGCGGGCGAGCGTATTGACCGGACTCAGTCCGGCCCGGCACGGCATCACGTCTCCCAATTGCCATTTGCCGAAAGTGGTTCTCACCGCGACCGAATCGCAAAGCGGCCCGCCCAACAGGTTTTCGACGGTACCCGATTCCGTTTCACGGCTGGACACCCGCTACTACACGCTGGCCGAAATGCTCAAAGACAACGGCTACGTGACGGGCCATTTCGGCAAGTGGCACCTCGGCCCGCAGCCCTATTCGCCGTTGGAGCACGGGTTCGATGTGGACGTGCCCCACCATGCCGGCCCCGGACCGGCGGGCAGCTACGTCGCACCGTGGAAGTTCCGGGACTTCGACCACGACCCTGACATTCCCGACGAGCACATCGAAGACCGAATGGCAAAAGAAGCGGTCGCTTTTATGGAGAACCATCAGAACGAACCCTTCTTTTTGAATTATTGGATGTTCAGCGTGCATGCTCCGTTTGACGCCAAGCAAGGACTGATCGAAAAGTACAAAGAGGAAATCAATCCCGCAGCACCGCAACGGAGTCCGACCTATGCTGCGATGATTGAGAGCATGGACGATGCCGTCGGGACGCTGTTGGAAACGCTCGACCGCCTGAAATTGGCCGACGAAACGATCATCGTGTTCGCCTCGGACAACGGCGGCAACATGTACAACCTGGTCGACGGCGGAACGGCGACCAGCAACGCTCCGCTGC
The DNA here is from genome assembly GCA_964453205.1 of uncultured Pirellulaceae bacterium. GTDB lineage: Bacteria > Planctomycetota > Planctomycetia > Pirellulales > Pirellulaceae > Crateriforma. Next base: position 10,872 of record CAYVRC010000046.1, read on the forward strand.
GAGGCGGAAAAGCCACGATGTACGAAGGGGGCGTCCGCGGGCCGGCAATCTTTGTCCGGCCCGGCGAAGTCGAACCCGGTTCTCGCAGCGACCAGATCATCCAAAGCAGCGATTTCTATCCGACGTTTTTGGAATTGCTGTCAGTCGATCCTCAACCGAATCAGATTTTCGATGGCGTCAGCATCGTTCCGGCCTTGAACGGACAACGGCTGCGGCGAGAAGCGATCTTTACCTACTTTCCGCACGGCCCGGGCGTTCCGGATTGGCTGCCCCCGTCGGTCAGCGTTCACAGCGGCGATTGGAAATTGATTCGTATCTTTCATGGGGGTGACGGCGATGAGCACCGCTACAAACTGTTCAATCTCAAGGAAGACCTGGGCGAGAAGATCGACCTAGCCGATCAATTCCCCGACCGGGTCCGCCGATTGGACGCACTGATCGAACAGCACCTCGTTGCGACTGGAGCCGTAAGGCCGTTGCGAAACCCTAAATTCGAACCGGCGACATATGATCCGTCCGAGGAAGGCCGAGCCGACCTGAAAGGCGGCCCGACGAACGCTCCGAAGGCGAAGAGCAAACGAGTTCGAAAACCGGTTGCCGGGTGGAAACCTGGCGGAACATGCGAAATACAGACTGCCGAGGCCGCATTGTTGATCACCAGCACGGGGGGAGATCCACACTTGAGTTACCGATTGCCCGAACCGGTGCAGCCGGACACGCTGTCGCTGCACTTCGCGATGATTTCCGATGCGAAAGGTAACGGACAAGTTTTCTGGAGCGACGAGGGGGAACCGTTTGCCGCCGTGCGCAGCAAAACCTTTGCCGCTCGGCACGACGGATCAGAACACCACTATGCGATTTCGTTCAATCCGGACCGGCCCGTGCGGAGCCTGCGGATTGACCCCGCTCGCGGCCCCGGCGAGATCAAAATCTCCGCCTTGCGGTTGCAGCGGTCCGACGGCCGTCCTGTGTACGAGTGGAGATTGAACGGCACGAAAGAGTGACACCATGCGGTCTTGTCCGCACGTCAGCCCTCTCCGATCGAGCCGCATCCGACGTGACCTTCGATTGCAGACCACGGCCGGAATCCCACGGCCGCTGCGAACCTTGTCGCGAAGGCCGGCAAACTAGACCGCCTGGAATTCCAGGCGACCGACGGTGCCCGAAACAAGATCGGTGTAGTACATGAAACCGTCATTTGACATTTGCCTGTCGACCAGGAACCCGACAGCGCCCGATGCCGCCCGGACACTGACCGAGTTGACCGGATCGACGCGTCCGAACGATCCGCCATCGCCGGTGGTCGCGTACAGCATGCCGTCGGGACCAAATTCCAAGGCGTCGATCGTGTGACTGGTTTCATCGCCGGAGTCGATACACGGGTTCCATCCGTGTTGACCACTTGCACCAACCCGTCCTGCTGGGCGACCAACATTCGTCCGTCGGGCAGCCCATCGACGGCATCGCCGGCGACGGTTTGATAGAACGCCGTTGCCCGGCCGTCGCTGTCTTCGCTGCGAGTCAAACCGATCCGCGCCGTTCCGGGATTCGCGTCAACGGTGACTTGGGTCACCAACAAACCGATGACCCCGACACCGACGTTTGTCCAAGTCTGAACGACAGTTCCGTCGATGTCGACCGGATCCGTATCAACGAATGGGTGGGTTTCTTTGACTTCTTGCGTCAGGTCGAACCGTGACACGTTCACGATGACTTCGTACTGCTGAAGATTATCCGGAAGGATCACTCCGTCGGATTCGATTCTGCCATCGGCTTTCGCCACTCGCCCAGATTTTGGAAGATGACAAAGAATGACGGAACGAAGAGCAGTGAGAAGATGGTTGCCGCGATCATTCCACCGACGACCGCGTTTCCGACGGCTTGACGGCTTGCCGCTCCCGCACCGGATGCGAACAACAGTGGTAGGAAACCGAGGATCGATGAGAACGCCGTCATCAAGATGGCTCGAAATCGGAGCCGCGCCGCGTCGACGGCGGCCTCACCGATGGCAATGCCGTCGCGCCGCTGTTCGCGAGCGAATTCGACGATCAGAATCGCATTCTTGCTGGCCAGTGCCACCAGCAACACGATCCCGATTTGCGTATAGGTGTTGTTGGGGGCTCCGCGAAGCACAAGCGCGGTGACGACCCCGAGTGCCGCGAGTGGAACGACCGCAATCACCGCAGCCGGGCTGGTCCAGCTTTCGTACTGTGCGGCCAGCACCAAGAACACTGCGATCACCGCCAGAGCAAACACGGTCGCCTGACCACCAGCCGCTTGCTTTTCCTGGTACGACATTCCGGTCCATTCGTACCCATAGCCCGGCGGCATCCTTGATTCGGCAAGATGCTCCATCAGGTCGATTGCTTCCCCCGAACTGGTCCCCGGTGCCGCGGATCCGTTGATCGAGGCCGACGGATACATGTTGTAACGTCGAACCACGGCGGGACCGAAGGATTCCTGTACGTCGACGAGGGAACCCAGAGGGACCATTCGCCCATTACTATCGCGGACGTCCAAGTTCGAAATGTCTTCCGGTGACGCGCGAAACTCGGGTTCGGCCTGCACGCGGACTTGGTAGGAACGATTGTTTCGGGTGAAATCGTTGACGTACGCCGATCCCAGATAGGCCTGCAGGGTCGAAAAGACCGCTTGCAGTGGGACGTTCATGTTCTTTGCTTTCTCGCGATCCACTTGGGCGTAAATCTGGGGCGAATTGGCTCGAAACGTCGAGTTGACCGATACGAGTCGACTTTGAGCGTTCGCGGCACTGGCCAAGTCATCCGCCGTCGCCTGCAATTGCGCATAGCTTCCGTCTCCCTTGTCCTGCAATTCCATCTGAAAACCGCCGGCATTGCCCAGACCGTCGATCGGCGGCGGTGTGAAGGGAAAGACGATCGCGTTGCGGACCGAAGCGAATTTTTGCCGCAGCGATCCGACGATGGCCGGCAGGCTTTCCTCCGCGGTTTCGCGTTCATCCCAGGGCTCTAAAATCACCACCGAGAATCCCAAGTTCGACCCCGCGTATCCTCCCAGAAGCGAGTATCCGGAAATCGAAAGCGTGTTCGCAACCCCGGGCGTCTGCGCGTAAATTTCATCAAGCTCGCTCATCACTTCCATCGTCCGTTGCTTTGACGCCGCGTCGGGGAGTTGCACGTTGACGAACAGGTAACCTTGATCTTCCGACGGAACGAAGCCGGTCGGAAGCGTGCTCAGCGAAAATCCGGTCAGCGAAACAAGTCCGACGTAGATCACGAGCACCAACGCGATCAGGCGGACGAGGCGACGGATGAGGCCTCCGTAGAGATTGGTCCCCGAGTCGAAGCCGCGATTGAACCATCGGAAACCGATGAAACTTGATTCCTTTGGCCGGCGGAGAAGCAAGCCGCACAACGCGGGGCTGAGTGTCAACGCGTTCAGCGTACTGATGAGGACCGCTCCGGAAATCGTCATCGCGAACTGCCGGAACAATTGGCCTGTGATTCCGCTCATGAACGCACTCGGGACGAACACCGCCAACAGAACGAGCGTGGTGGCGATGACGGGCCCGGTGATTTCCGACATCGCTTTGATTGCCGCGTCCTTCGGTGCCAAGCCGTCGGTGAGATGACGGGTGGTGTTTTCCACGACGACGATTGCATCGTCGACGACAATCCCGATGGCCAGCACGATGCCGAAGAGCGTCAGCATGTTGATCGAAAATCCGATCATTGCCATCACCGCGAAGGTTCCGACCAACGAAACCGGGATCGCTGCGACGGGAATCAAGGTCGCCCGCCAATCTTGCAGGAAGATAAAGATCACCAGCACGACCAACAGCACCGCGACGACCAGCGTGCTGTAGACTTCGCTGATCGAAGCCTCGACGAACAGCGTGGTGTCAAAAGGGATGTCGTATCCGACGCCGGCCGGCCAGTTGGAACCGGAGCGAAGCTCCTGCATCTTGTCACGCACCAGTTCCGCGGTGACCATCGCGTTCGCACCGGGCAGTTGATACACCGCGATCGATGCCGAGCGTTGTTGGTCGAATTTCGAATCAAATGTGTAACTTTTCCCGCCCAACTCCACTCGAGCGACGTCACCGACACGCAAGACACGTCCGTCACCGGTCGCTCTGATGATGATGTTCTTGAATTGCTCTTCCGTCTCGAACCGCCCTTGCGTGCTGACGGTGAACTGAAACGCGGTGTTGTCGGGGGCGGGCGGTGCCCCGATTTGCCCCGCCGCGACCTGCACATTCTGCTCGCCGATCGCGGCGACGACGTCGGAAGTGGTCAGCCCGCGTTCCTTGAGCTTTTCCGGATCCAGCCAGACTCGCATGCTGTAATCGCCGGCGCCAAAGGTTTGCACATCGCCGACCCCGTCCAGGCGGCTGAGTTCGTCTTTGATCGTCAACGCATAGTTACTCAAAAACAAATCGTCGAAAGCATCTTCTTGCGAGGTCAGCGCGATGAACTGCAAGATCTGTGTCGAACGCTTCCGAGTGGTGATGCCTTGTGCCCGGACCTCTTGCGGTAGCAGTGCTTCGGCGATCGCGACACGGTTTTGCACCAAGACCGACGCGATATCCATATCGGTCCCCAAATCGAAGGTCACCGTCAGGTTGTAGGTGCCGTCATCCGCACTCGTCGACGACATGTAGATGCTGCCCTCGACGCCGTTGACCTGCTGTTCGATCGGGGTGGCAACCGTCTCCGCGATCGTTCGGGCGTTCGCCCCCGGATAGACCGCTTGCACGCTGACGGTGGGAGGCGCGATCGGTGGGAACTTGGCGACCGGAAGGCTTCCGAATGAGACCACACCGGCGATCACGATGACGATCGAAATCACCGATGCGAAGATCGGGCGTTGGATAAAAAATCGCGACATGAAAGCAGTTCTACCGGGAACGGAATGGGGCGATCGGTGATGGCAGTCAACGGAAGCAAGATGCAAAACGGGTCCCGCCAACCCGTGAAAGCATGTTGTGGCGGGCGAGGCCCGGCCGACCGGGCTGGCGGGCGTTTACTCCGCTTCGGCGGAAGTTTCGGACGGTTCTTCCCGAGTTTCGTCGGTTGATGACGATGCGGGCGGGGCCGCGGGTCGGCTCGGCTGAAACGATGATCCCCTCAACAGTTCCTGGTCACCGACGACCAGCTTTTTTTCTTCCGGAGAAACCTTTTGTCCGGGAATCGCTTTTTGAAGACCTTCGATCACGATTCGTGAGTCGGGACCGATCCCGGATTCGATCATGCTCCATCCGCTCACCGAACGCCGCACCACCACATCGGTTCGAGCGACCGTGTTTTGACTGTCGACGGTCAGCACATGGGTCCCACGTTGATCCCGGCTGATCGCGTACTCCGGGACAAGCAACGTTTCGAACGTGACGGCTTGCGGAAGTCGAACGATCACGAATAATCCTGGGACCAGGGAGCCGTCTTGGTTGTCGAACTCGGCTCGTAACGCGAGTGTCCCGGTGGTGGGATCGATCCCTTCGGCCGAGACGTAATCGAGGTTGCCCTTGAACGGAAAGCCCTCATCGATTTCTCGCGACAGGTAGGCGGGGATGTTTCGCCATTCTTCACGAGATTGCGCTTCGACCTTACCGCTCGCGCGCCTCGATTCGATAAAACTCAGCAACTCTCGATCGCTGGCGGTGAAGTTTGCATAGATCGGTTTGGTCGCAACGACGCTTGCCAACTTCGTCCCCGCCTCGACAAGGTTTCCTTCTTTCAACGCCGTCTTGGTGATTCGCCCACTGATCGGTGCGGCGACTTTGGTGTAGCCCAAGTCAATCCTGGCGCGAGTGAACTGGGCCTCCGCACGTTCCTTCTCCGCTTTCGCAACCCGGACTTGGGCGAGGGCAGATTGCTCAGCAGCAATCGCCGAGGCATTGGCGGCGATGGCTTGGTCGAGATTCGCTTGGGAACTCGCATTTTTGTCCTGCAGCGAGCGTTCTCGCTTCAAATCCATGGCAGCTTTTTCTTTCTCCGCCTGCGCGGTCTGGACCATCGCTTCTGCGACCCCGATCGCGGCTTCTGCGGCGGAAATCATCGCCTCGGCGGAATCCAAGGCGGCTTGGTAGTCATCCGGTTCGATCTGATAAAGCACGTCGCCGGCATCGACGTCTTGACCGGCGGCAAAGCCGACTTTTTGGATCATTCCCGTGACTCGTGCGCGGACCTCGGCTTCAGCCGCCGCTTCGGTGCGTCCACTGCTTTCCAAAAACGGCGTCACCGTTTTCGACACCGGTCGGGCGACCGTGACGGTCGCGGGCGGTGGGGCGACATATTCATTCTTCGACGGATCGCATCCGATTGCCGAAAGACCGAAAACGAAGAGCGCCAAGACCAAGAGTCGTGAATCGGGAAGCATCTGCAGACCGCGTCGATCGTGGAAAAAGAAAATCCGTCGGCCAGTGTAGGCGAGTCGAGATTTCGGCGGGATGGGTCGGCTGATCCGACCAGAGGGGTTGAGCTTCGACGACGCTGCTTCAACGCCGGATCGATGCCATCGGTCGGTGGGTTCGCGCCGCGCTCAATCGGCGATTTTTACCACGGCGACCCAATGGCCCTCGCCGGGTGCACTCAAGTCCACGGAATCCTTTGCCCGGAGCGTGGAGGCTTTTTGCCACTCCGCTCGCTCGACGTCCAGCCAGCGGATTTCCCACTGCTGAACGCGCGACGGGATTTCCAACACCACCCGGCCGCCGTCGGTGAAGTAAACGGCGTAGTCCGTATTCTCGATCCGCGTGAGGTAGGCTTCGTCGTCTTCGCGACCGGATAACAGATCGTGATTCCCGTCCGGCCGGGCGTCGAAGATGTCAAATTCAGCCAGAAAGAGACGGGCGCTTTGCAGGTGCGTCTTGGCCAGTCCGTCGAGGCCGATGCCGGAAGTCGGCCGATGGAATCGCGCGGATGCCGCCCCGGCAAAGATCAGCCGCCACATCTTCTCCACGGCATCGCGATCGTCGCCTCCGTGGCGGCCGCCGTCCGCCCCATAGATCTTGACGCTGTTGATCGGTCTCGGTTCGTCTCGGATGTAATCACGGACCCATATAAAGTTGTGCCAATGGGTTTCGTTCTTTTGGTGATTGTTCTGCGAAACATCGATGAAGTCGAATCGCTCGGGATGATCAATCGTGCGGCGGTGCTCTTCTTGACTCAGATCCCAATCATCCCACATCTCCGTCAAGTTGACTTCTTGACCATCCCGTTTCGCTCGCTCGCGTATGAACTCCGCCCAATAAACCGCCCAGGCTTCTTCGCCGGACGTCTCGTTGTCCATGCAGTAAAGGACGTTCGGATACTTCAGAGCATGGTCCAGCAATTTGTTGACGAATCGTTGCTGATAGGGCAAGACGGTTCGATTGTTACGTTGCTTCGGCGTCGTGAAGAAAAACGGCTGCTCGTTCGCGCCGGGATGCCGAGGATACGTTGTTTCGAAACCGGAATCCGCGTAGGTGTAGTTGATGTTGTTCTTGGGGTTGTAGGGATGCGGCGGCCAGTGCTCTCGGGAGTAATCGAAACGGTCCCAGATCTCGATCTGGACGATGATGTCGCTTTCCGACGTCCAGCGGAGCAGGTTTTCGAACCGTCGCCAATACTCCTCGTTCCATCGGTTCAGGTCGTATTTGCCGCCGTCCAATCGCTTGAAAGGGTACGCCTCGTGTCCCTTGTCTTGCCGGTCGCTCATCGTGTTGCGGATGTAATTTCCGCCAGCCTCGGCGATCTCTTGGAGATGTTCTTGAAGATCCGGCAACTGGAACAGATTATCATCCTTGGAACCGCCGAGCAGCAAAACCGGTTCACCTTTGTACTGCCAATAGTAGGTGTTTTCGTGGAAGGGTCGGATGCGTTCGGATTCCTCGGCCGAAACGTTCCCGCCGAACCCAACCAGCATTCCGACCGTCGCCATCGCGAAGTAAAGCGTCTTACGCATTCTGCTTTTTTCCTAGGACTCGTTCACCGATCAGTCAACTGAATTCAAAATGTAGCACGACTGTCCCAGTCGTGCTGCGACAACCAAAAGGGAACATTGTTTCGCCCGTTCGTTGACCAAGTGTGCGTCCCGGCACATCCGGAATGCCGGGGCGGCGTCAGTGAATCGGACGCCGAATTCCGGTCGTCAGGCTTATAGCTCGGGCGACTGTTTTGCACGTCGAGCCGATAACTCGCTTTTCGCCACAGCGGGACACCCTCATTTCGATTTAGTTCGCATCCCCGTTGGCTGTTTGCGTAGGGATTGTCGGTGTTTGCCGATGAAGGATTCAAGAAGTCGACTGCAGACACCGACTTCGTACCTCGCCCCCTCCAATCGCACGGCTATTTCACATGCCCACACTTTTGATGATCAACCTGAAGGGAGGCGTCGGAAAGACCGCATCGACGATTGCCGTTGCCGAAACCATGGCGGAAAAGGGCTACAGGACGCTCGTCATCGACGCGGATCACCAAAGCATGTCCGGAGAATTGCTGCTCGGGCAGACGAAGATGATCGCATGTGAAAACGCCAGAAAGACTCTGCACGACGTTTTCTTGCTGATGGCAGACATCGACTTCGAAATTTCTCGGCTACAAGAGTTCGTGATTCCCTCGCTGTCGAGCGTCCAACGGGCAAGGCCTCAGTTGTCCGTGATCCCTTGCTCGTTCCGAATCGACGACTTCTTCAGCAACGTTTTCAGATCCCGGCGCACCTGTCGGACGTTCGTCACCGAACGCGAACTCTCGGCGCATCTCCGCAAGCAGATGCCGAAGGTCAAAAGAATGCTGGAACGGAGCTTTGACTTCGTCTTGGTCGACTGCCCGCCGAGCATCACGATGCAAGTAAAAATGTTCCTCAAAATCGCGGACGCCCACATCATCCCGAGTGTTCCCGATCAGCTGTCGGTACGAGGATCGGAGAACTTGGTGAGACGGCTGAGGAATTTCAGGACGCACGGACTCGGCACGCTATGGACGCTTTATCGCCGGCAGGCTGCGATTCACCGCGAGATCGTTGCCTGTCCATTTGCGGGCTTGCCGGAGCCGTTCGAAACGGTGATTCCGAACGCCAGCCGACTGGCCGACGCGGCGGCTCCGCATGATGCCAATGACATTTTTTTCGATTGCAACGCAAAGTACGGACGCGAGTTTGCCGAGCGGTACAGGGCGCTCTTGGGCGAAATCGAGTGCCGCTGTGAACAAAGCGAGATGCTAAACCTCGCGGAAACGTGTGGGGCATGACAACATCGCTCACGTTCGGTTCGTGAGCATCCGAACGGGAAAAATCAAACGTCCTCGATGATACCGGTGCTGTCGGCGAAGGAATCGGTGGGAACGCCGAGTCGCCGGAGCATGGTGACGTAAAGGTTCGCCAGCGGTAGGTCCTCGCCTTTCGCTTCGTCTTGCCACGGCTCGCCTTTGCCCAACCAGGGGCCGCCCTGGAAGTTCATGCCGGCATGATTGAAGTACCGCCCGTGCTTGAATCCCATCTGCTTGCCGCCTGCCAAAATGAGCGGGTAATTTCGCGACAGATGAAACGCGCTGGATGCCGAGCCGAACAGGAGCAACGTGTTGTCCAGCATGCTGCCGGTTCCGGCCGGCTCGGGCGTGGCTTGCAACTTGCCGATGAAGCGGCCGTACTCTTCGTTGAGAAAACGACAGTAGATGCCGAAGTTCTTCCAGCCGTCGGGGTTCTTGGTTTCATGTGACAACTGGTGCGCCAGATTGAATCCGACCGCACGTGCCAAATGATCGCTGCGGCCGACGCCGTTTTCGCGGCCGATCTGATAGGTGGCCACTCGTGTCGAATCGGTCTTGAAGGCGAGATAGATCAGTTCGAACATCGTTTGCAGGTACTCACGCGGCTCGTCGGTCGACAGTTCCAAATTCAACTGATCGCCATCGACACTCGGCAGCGGCGCGCCCAACCAACGCTTTGCCTTTTCGACCTTGATCTCGGCTTGGCGGACCGAGTCCAGGTATTCGTCGAGGCTGCGTTGATCGGCGGTCGACAACGACTTTCGTAATCGCCGCGCGTCGTCCAACATCTCGTCCAACGCGCTGCGGCTGAGCGCTAGCCGGCGTGCCGAGTCGGCGTCGCTCTTGACGAACAGCCGGTCAAAGATCTGTTTCGGACGATGCTCGGCGGGGATCGGCCGTCCGTTGTGGTCAAAGGAAATCGTGTGCGTTCCCCGCGCGGTCCCGGTTCCCCCATCGGTCGACATCACCAGCGATGCAAAACGGGTCTGGTCGCCGACGTGCTTGACGTACTCTTGATCCAACGAAATCGTGTTCTCGTACGTTTTGTCGCCGCCGGCGACCAGCGCGGCGGTCAGAAACTGGTCGGCGTTGTTGTGCCCGTGGACACTCCGCGACTTGGGATGCGACAACCCCGACAGCACGGTGATTTCGTCTCGGACGGGCTCCAGCGGTTCCATGCACTTGGTGAACTGGAATTCGCTGTCGTCGCCATGCGGAAACCAAGCCCATTCCTTATAGGCCGGATCTTCCGGCAACGGCATCGGCACTCCGTCGGGAAAGTAAAAGCAGCCCAGACGTTTCGGGTTCGGCTTGGGAGCCGCGCCGAGAGCGACTCGGCTTGCCAAAGAACCGAACATCGGCACCGCCAAGGCAAGCCCGCTGCCGCGCAGAAAGCGGCGACGATCCATCGCATTCATCTTCAATGTCATCTCGTTTTCCTTCCTTCATGCTGTCGTGTGTTTCGACGTGGCGTCGGCGTCGTTCTGTCATCGCGATTGAAACAGATCGCTATCGACGATCGCGGCGATGATCGTTTTCAAGCCGTCACCGTCACGTCGAACTCGAGCGGTGATCGTATCGATCTCGGCTTGATCGGCAAACGACAACGGGCGGCCCAAGGCATAGGTGGTCAGCTTAGACACCGTCGCTCGCACGAACTGATCCTGGCGACCGTGTAACAGGAATCGCTTCAAGCCCTCCATGCCATCGAGCGTTTGGTGATTGAACAGTTCGCTCGACGCATCGATCGGTTTGCCTTTGATTTCGTCACGCCATTTTCCCAGGGCGTCATAGTTTTCAAAGGCGATGCCCCACGGATCGATCTTGATATGACACGACATGCAAGCGGCATGATTTCGGTGATCCTCGATACGCTCCTTCAGCGTCATCTTGGCGATCTCTGGATCGGCCAAGTCGATCTGGGGCACGGCGGGCGGAGGCGGCGGGGGCGGATCGGCGAGAACGCTTTCGAGCAGCCAAATCGCACGCTTCAGCGGATGAGAATCGGGCCAATCCGAATTCATCGCCAACACACCGGCTTGAGTCAGCAAGCCGCCGCGGCGGAAGCCATCGATGTGCGGAACGCGTCGAAAGTGATTGCCGGCCACTGGCGGTAACCCGTAGTGCCGCGCCAAGCGTTCGTTGACCATCACGTAATCGCAATGAATGAAATCCAGGACCGACGCGTCTTGCCGAAGGATCTCGCCGAACAAGGCAACCGGCTCGTCCAGCATCGCCTCTTTCAACAGTGGATCAAACCCGCGCACGTTCTGTTTGAAATTCTGGAACTCGAGTAATTGCAAGTCGAGCCACTGATGCACAAAGTGCCGGGCGAATCGCTCGCCGCGCGGATCGTTCAGCATCCGCTGCACCTGCGACGCCAGCACATCCGGATCGGCAAGCCGGCCGATGTCGGCCAGCGTCAGCAGTTCTTGGTCGGGAAGGCTGCACCACAAAAACATCGACAAACGGCCGGCCAACGCGTGTGCCGAGAGACGAGTTCGCCGGTTCTCGGCGGAATCGGAAGCGGGGTCGTCTGGCGGAGCATCGCCGGAGGAACTGGCGATGTACAGAAACTGAGGCGAGCAAAGAACGGTGGCGAGAACTTCGACGACCGCCTCTTCGAAGGAATCGCATTGCGGTCGCATCGTGGCGAACAGCTGTAGCTTGTCGCGAATCTCCTGTTCGCCGATGGGGCGTCGCCAGGCACGCGTCATGAACCGCGTGATGGTTTCGCGGGCATAAGCTTGTTCGTCGGTCGTTTGTTCGCTTTCAAAAAAGATGCGTCGATGCGATTCCGGTGGCCATTGGTCGTAGACCGGCGCAGCAACATGGACAGAATCGATTCGGACCTCCGATGCCGACACCGAGTTATTCACCAATCGGATGTATTCGGAAGGACTGGGTATCGAGCCCATCGGCGACGTCTTGCGGACCGAGTTACGAGGATAGAGTTCGCCGAGCGGTACGTCCCACTGAATGATCTGTGGATGATCCGGCTCGGCCGTGACGGGCGTGTCGGCATCGCTGACCCGCAACAAGGCGCGGCCTTCGTTACTGGCTTGCCATCCGAACAGCAATTGCAGGCTGGGGAAATAATCTTCTGGGGTGTTGACCCGTGACACCCGCGCCGTCACCCGCATCGTGCCTTCGTCGGGCAACTGGTTCCCCAGTTCGACGATCAACCGCGGCCGGTTTCCATGAGGCAAAATCGCAACGCAATCGTCGTCATCGGAGATCACCGGGGGTTGCCGCGTCGGTGCAAACGCGAATTTGGCGCCCCGATAATTCCAGTCCGCCTTGGCCGTCCGGTCGGTGGTCAAGTTTTTGTAGTAAGCCGCACCTCCGGTCGCACGAAAACGATCGTGAAGCTTCGCCAGTTCCGTGGCCAGTTTTTCCGGATCGTCTTTCAGGTCCTGTTCGAGCTTTTCGATCTGTTGATCTTGCTTTGACCATTCTCGCTCCGCGGCATCTTTCATCGAGATGCCCCAGTAGCGGGTCGGCGGCTTGTCGCCTGTGACGGTCGCCCGCCGGAGCGCGGTGCGGGCGATCCGGTGGTAGGTTTCGAACTGCGACACGGACAGGTGCAACAGATCCGAACTGTTTTGAAACCCTTCCTCGGAGTCCGCTTCGGGCGGCAGATCGCTGGCGAAGTCCCACGGCAAGCCGAGCAAATCCTGCAACGCGTAGTTGTATTCGTAACGTGTCATCCGCCGGAATGCGGAATGCCCGCCCGATCGCCGCCGCACGACCGAAGCGGTTTGCAATTCGGCCGACAGCCAATCGACCAGCCGTTGGCGATCTTCGTCATTCAGGTCGCCTTCCCCCGGCGGCGGCATCTCGCCCTTGGTGATCACCGCAAAGATCTCGGCCCACCAATCGGTATCGGCACCGGTCACCAGATCCGGATCAAGCGTATCGATCCGGATGTTTCCCTCGGTGGTGTCGGGTCCGTGACAGTCGATGCAGTTCTGCTGCAACAGCGGCTGGACGATCGATCCGAAGGTCGACAGGTCGGCTTGCGGTGCTTCCGCCGCCGAATCCGCACTTTGCCGATCACTCGCATCCGCAACGTCGTTGAACCTAAAGGTCTTGAAACGGGAACGTTCCAGCCCGGTCGCTTTCAACGCCGCCAAAGTGGGTCGCTGTTGGACGACGGCTTTGGGCGTCGGCGGATCGCGAGAATCTTCCGCCGATGCCGAGAGAGCGACAAGTTTTGCGCACAGCAACAGCAGGCCGATGGCGGGTCGCGGAATGAATTGCATGGGGCGGGTCGACCAAGCGGAGTCGGTCAATCTTGATGCAGGCGGGATCGGAACGGTCAGGTCGCCTTGCACGGGAACGATTCGGGGGGGGCTGTGCCGGCAACCGTTTGGACCCTACAAGCTTATCACAAGACACGAGCGGCCGAGCGTTTTTTTGCGTGGAACGAGAAGCGGAAATTGCCAGCTTCGCGTCCCGAACAGTCCCGTCGTCCTCCGGCGGGCTTCGATCCCGAAGCATCAGGTTGCCGGGAGGCCTCCCCGGCAGCGGTTCCTTCACCCGGAAATGGGTCATGCGGACCGGACGGTCGATTCGACGATGCGAAACGATCTGAAAGAACAGTTCGGCTGGGATCGGTTTTGAAGGAACCCGAGGCCGGCGTTGGTCGTCCTATCGTTCTGCCTACCGTAGACCATCTTCGAGGAAATCTGATGCGCCACTGGCTGACCGTCGTGCTGTTGACCGCAACCTTCACCGCGACAGCAGGATTCGCCCGAGAAAAGAGCGAGGAAGAGCGGGTCGAATTCGCCGGGCCCGTCAAAGATGTCACTTACCATGTCGTCCTGCTGATGGAATCGGACGATCACAATCGCGACCCGTATGACGGCCCGGCAGGAAAAGGCTTGGCGGCGGCAGGCTACGGTCGCCTGGTCGTCGCGGGATCGGCGACGGCCATGGTGACGATCGGCCAGCGTTCGAGCGTGACCGGAAGCTCGCGTTACGGTCAATTGTCCGTATCGACTTCGATGCTGAACACGACGGAGAAGAGCGAAGTCGGGATCAAAATCCAATTGCAAATGAAGAACCAGTTTCCGGTAACGATCGACACGACTGCCAGGGCACCGCTGGGGCGATGGTTTCTTGTCGGTGCCGCCGATTCACGCATCGGCTTGCCGACGCAGGCGGCCGATGGCAAACGCGCCGTCGCCGTCATGCGAGTCGATGACGGCGTCCGATTGCTCGATTGAAAAAAGGACTCGAGTTCAGCAGACGCTCGATTTCATGAAAGGTCCGGACGAGCGCCCGAGGACTGATTTCAGCGGACGGGATAACGAGCAGGCCGAGGCGGGCAAGTGCGTCCCGCCGACGTCTCGGTTCGGACCGTTGGCCGGAGAGTTCATCGAGAACCGCCGTTCATTGGTTGGCGAAACGGTCGAGCCAAGGAGCGATGCGACGAAAGGCGGCCTCGAGTTCTTCGATGCGACGACGTAGGTCAAGATCGTCGCCGTCTTCGCGCCGGGATTCCACTCGCTCCGCCGCATGCTTCAGTTCGCCCGCACCGAACAGTGATGCCGAACTTTTGACCGTGTGGGCGCATCGCTTGATCGTCTTGACGTCTTTTTGTTCGCTGGCGGTGCGAATCTGATCGATCAAGTCGGACGCCTCGATGCGAAAGACTTCGGCGATGCGACGGACCGTCTCATCGCCGCCGGGAATGTTCCGCCTAGCCTGTTCAAAGTCGATCAGCGACTCCGGTGCGACCGCTTGTTGCGTCCCTTGGGAGGACGGCGGATTCGTTTCACCGGCCGAGCCGACCGGCGGGCTTTCTGGGCAGCACCATTGCTGAATCGTGCTTTCCAGGACGTTCGGAACGATCGGTTTGGCGACGTGGGCGTCCATGCCGGCTTGCAAGCAAGCGTGGGCGTCGTCATTCATCGCCGCGGCGGTCAGAGCAATGATCGGGATGTGGGCGCCAGAGGCGGATTCACGGTGGCGAATGTGTCGCGTGGCTTCCAAGCCGTCCATTTCGGGCATGTGCATGTCCATCAGGATCAAGTCGAAATCTTGTTCCGACCATTTCTTGATGGCGTCACGTCCGTCGACCGCCAGCGTGGCCCGATGGCCGGCGGCCGATAGCAAGCCCAACGCGACTTGTTGATTCGCCGCGCCGTCTTCGGCCACGAGAACGTTCAAGGATCGATTCGCTGCGGCATCACCGGTGTCCGAAGCGACAGCGTCCCCTGAATCCGGCGGCCTTTTGTCGATCGAACCCAGGTCCATGACTTGTAAGATCGTTTCCAACAACTCGGATTGTAAAACGGGCTTGGTCAACAGGCGTGCGACACCCAATTCACGGCACCGCTTCGCACCGTCGGCGCGGGCGGCGGATGAAAGCATGATCAGCTTGACCGCGGCATCGGCCCGGCCTTTCCGGATCGCTTCGGCGACCCCGAATCCGTCCATGTCGGGCATCATGCAGTCCAACAGGACCAATCGATACGGCCGACCTCCGTCGATCGCGGCGAAGATTCGCTCGACGGCTTCGGGACCGCTTGCCACGCAGTCGCAAGCGACCCGCCAAGACGCCAAGATCTCGTCCAAGATCCGAAGATTGGTTTGATTGTCGTCGACGACCAACACGCGAAAGCCGGCCAAAGCGGAAAGACGATCGGCGGCCCGACGGAAAGCCGAGCTGTCGATGCATTGGGCGGACGTGTCGGAAAACTGGTCCGTCGCGGCGGATCGGAGCGGCAGGAAAAACGTAAACGTCGTGCCGACGCCGGGTCGACTTTCCAGCGTCATGTGTCCGGACATCAATTCGACCAGTTGCCGCGAAATCGCCAGCCCCAATCCGGTACCGCCGTATCGACGTGTGGTCGACGCGTCGGCTTGCGTAAAGGCTTTCAGCACGTCGTGTTGTTTTTCCGAGGGAATGCCGATGCCGGTGTCACGAACCGCGATGCGAATCGGGACCGTCGGCGGCCCCGGCCCGGCGACGAGTGGTTGAGGCGATTCGGTGTCGCGAGTCACGTCGACAACGATTTCGCCTTGTTCGGTGAACTTGATCGCGTTGCCGATCAAGTTGGTCAAGACTTGCCGCACGCGTCCGGGGTCGCCTCGCAGGGCGTCGGGAACGTCGGGCGCGATGCGGCAAGCCAGTTCGAGGCCTTTGTCGTCGGCTTTGATCGCCAACGTTTGGCAGCATCGGCCGACGACTTCGCGGATCGAAAAGTCGATGGACTCCAATTCCAGCTTGCGGGCTTCGATCTTGCTGAAATCGAGAATGTCATTGATCAAGTTCAAGAGCGACGAAGCCGACTGGCGAACCAGACGCAAGTGATCCTGTTGTTCGGGCAACAGCGGCGTTTGCGTTAACAGTTCGCTGAGTCCGATGATGGCATTCATCGGTGTGCGAATCTCGTGTGACATGTTGGCCAAGAAATCGCTCTTGGCTCGGTTGGCCGTGTCGGCGGCCTCCAAAGCTTGGCGGAGCGCGTCTTGCGACTGTTTCAGTTCCGTGATGTCGCGGGAGATGCCGAAGGTGCCGATGATTTCGCCGGACTTCGACCGGAGCGGCATCTTGGTCGTCAAGCACCACGTGTCGTCGCGATCGGTCCAGGTTTCGCGTTCGACTTGATCGACGACGGGTTTACCCGACCGCATGATTCGCAGTTCATCGCGACGCGCCGCTTCGGCGTGTTCGGCGCTGAACAAATCGGCGTCGGTCCGCCCGGTGATGTCGCCGGGGGACGTCATGCCGAACTTGGCGGCCAAGGCGACACTGATTTTTAGGAAGCGGCTTTCGCGATCTTTGAAATAGATCGAATCGGGCAGATTTTCCAGCAACGCACCGAGCAGGTCGCCGTCTTCGATGACAGACGGTTTCGGATCGCCGCCGGCTTGGGGATCACCGCCGGCGTCGCCGCTCGTCGGCGGAGGATCGGGAAAGTCGGCGGTCGACCCTGGCTCACTCATTGCATTCCAGCGTACACGGTGGGGATCACGCCGGTTGATTCTAGCCGGGAATGAAGCTGTCGTCGGGGGATAGCGACAAGGCGAAGTGTTTGAGCAGTTCGGCGATCGCGTCGAGGTCGGACATCGAGACGACCTCGACGGCCGAGTGCATGTAACGATTGGGGATCGCGACCAAGCCGGTCGCGACGCCGCCGCCGTGAAGCTGCAGGGCGTTGGAATCGTTCGGCGCGGCGCGGCCCAAGGCGGCGAGCTGGTAGGGGATGCCGTGCGTCTCGCAAAGCTCGACCAGCCGCCGGGAGACTTTGGGATTGATGTTGGGGCCGCGGAAAATGACCGGTCCGCGTCCCACGGCGATATCGCCTTGCTGTTGTTTGTCGATCGTCGGACAGTCCGACGCGTGGGTGACGTCGACGGCGATCGCGACGTCGGGATTGATGCTGCCCGCGGCGGTCTTGGCGCCGCGAAGCCCGATCTCCTCTTGGACCGTCGCGACGCTATGCAGGTGACACGAAAGCGGCGTGTCGCCTTGGGCGACGCGGCGGAGCGATTCGATTACCGTCCACATGCCGGATTTGTTGTCCATGCCCGGCCCGCTGACCAAGTCGCCCAGCAGGTTCCTCAGTCGAAGGTCCAAGGTCACGCAGTCGCCGATGCGGACTTTTTCCCGCGCGTCTTGTTCATCCTTGGCGCCGATGTCCAGCCACATCTGTTCCAACTTGACGACTTGATTGCGTTCCTCTTGGTTCAGCAAGTGAATCGGCTTGCGACTGATGACCGCCGCGACGCCGCCGTTTTCGGTCCAGATGGTCATCGACTGGCCGATCAATTGTTGGGGGTCCCAGCCGCCGACGGTTTGGCCGTAGACGAATCCGTTTTCATCGATGTGCGAAACCAGCATGCCGATCTGGTCACAGTGGCCGGCATACATCAAACGCGGGACACCGTCATTGGCCGCGATGGATCGGCCGGCGGCCGGACCGTCGGGCGAAGTTCCTGGGGGACTCGGCGAGGCCGGCGGGCCGCCCAGCGAGGCGATCAGGTTGCCGTGGACGTCGGTGCGGACGTCGTCGGCGTGGGGCCGGATGTACCCGGCGATCAACCGTTGGATCGGTTCTTCGTAGCCCGACGGGCTGGGCGTCAGGATGGCTTGGCGGAAAAAATCTCGGGCGGCATCGTCCATCGGGGCTTCCCAGCAAAAACGTCGGCGATCGATCGGGTCCAGACCCGCAAGAGTAAAGCTTCGTGACGATCGACGAAATGCGACTAGCGGGATTCGCGGTCGCTGTGGCTTTCGATCGGCCGCCGGACCCCCGAATCGACGTCGGGCGGGAAAGCATTACACTTGGTGACGCGACGCCGACGGTCCGGCCGCTTTTTGCCTCCGACGAGCCCGACGTTTCTGATGTTTTGTTGCCCTCGGTTTGTCCGATCGCTTTTCTTCTAACTGGCCGGCACCGGCTTCTGTGATGCTGCTTGATTTGCGATCGACCGACGACATCCGCGACATGGTGCATCGCACGGTCCAGGCGTTGGCCGAAGGTCAAGTCGTCGGCTTTCCCACCGAGACCGTTTACGTGTTGGCCGCCCACGCGCTCAACGTCGAGGCGATCGAGCGACTGGAGCAGTTGGTGGCATCGCCGCAGCCGGAGCCGTCGCCGGCTCGGCCCCTGACCCTTTCGTTGCGAAGCCGGGAAGCCGCGGACGATTTTTTGTTCGGCACGTCTCCGCTGGTGCGTCGTCTGACCCATCGTTGTTGGCCGGGTCCGTTGATCGTTCAGGTGGCTTGTGATTTGCAGCATTCGGCTTTGTCGCGGCTGCCCCCGGCGTGCGTGGACCGATTGACCGGTGCCGGTGGCGAAATCGGCTTTCGCGTCGTCGATCAACGCGTGCTCAGCCAGGTCCATCGTTATTTGGCCGCACCGCTGGTGATCGCGACCAGCGAATCTTGGCCGGCGGACCACGGCGGGGAGGAGTTTCCGACCAATGCGGCGTCGATGGACCAGCGGTTCCACGGCAACCTGCCGCTCCTGCTCGATGACGGTCCGACTCGTTATGGTGGAGGTTGTACGGTGGTCCACGTGACGGGCCATCGATGGCAGATGATCCGTCAGGGAGTGATCGAACGAGCCGCCATGAATCAGTTTGTCAAGCCGTCGATTGCCGTGGTTTGTACGGGCAACACGTGCCGAAGCCCGATGGCCGAAGTCCTGCTGCGCGAGCTCATTCGCAAGCGTCTGGGGGACGGCGATCGCGTGGATGTCGTTTCGGCCGGCGTCGCGGCGGGCAACGGCAGCATGGCCAGTCCGCAAGCCGTCGACGTGATGGAAGCCCGCGGATTGGACCTCAGCGGACACAGCAGCCGAATGCTGGACGATTCCGTGGTGGCCTCGGCCGACCTGATCCTGACGATGACCCGAGGTCACAGGGCGGCCATTTTGGCTGCCTGGCCGGACCTGCACGATCGCGTCTTCACGCTGCGGCGGGACGGCGGCGACATCACCGATCCGGTCGGAATGCCGGAGGACGTCTACCGGCAATGTGCCGAACAGATCGAACACGAGTTGTCGGCATGGCTGGATAGTTTGGGTGACGATTTTTTTCCCGTCGAAAATTGAGGCGATCCCACCGATGTTAAAAGTTTGCCTCGCCAGCGATCATCGCGGCTATCAGGTCAAGAGCCGTTTGATTCAGGCGTTGAACGAAAACGGCTACACCGTCATCGACGAAGGCACGCACAACGATCGTCCCGTCGACTACCCCGATTACGCCAAAACCGTCGCCCTCAAAATCAGCAACGGTCAAGCCGATCGGGGCATCTTGATCTGCGGCACGGGCATCGGCATGTCGATCGTCGCCAATAAGTTCCCCGGTGTCCGCGCCGCTTCGTGTTACGACGAAGTCTTGGTCGAGTTCAGCCGCCGACACAACGACGTCAACGTGCTGTGTTTGCCCGGCGATCTGATCGGCGACCGTCAGATCGATGATTTGGTGTTGATGTGGCTGCGGACCGAGTTCGACGGCGGACGCCACGAAGGCCGACTGCAAAAGATCACGACGATCGAAAAAACCCCTAGCGGTTCAGCCCAAAATTCGCCCGCCAACTGATTTCCGAATCCACCGATCGCCCCATGGCCGCCGACGCCGCCCGACGCCCCGCCCTGCGGTCCTGGTCCGAATTGATCGGCAACCGCCACCTGTCGACGTGGTTCGCCCGCGCCATCGAAACGGGCAAGCTGACCGGCAGTCTGCTGTTCGTCGGCCCCCACGGCGTCGGCAAGAAATCCGTCGCCCGCTTGCTGGCGCGGACCTTGCTTTGTGAAACGGTCCCGCCCGCCCGAATGGCCCCTTGCGGGGTCTGCCCGGCTTGCCAACAAGTCGACGCGGGGACGCACCCCGACCTGATCCTCGTTGCCAAACCGGCCGATCGCTCGTTCATCCCGCTGGATTTGTTGATCGGACCGCCGGAGGCGCGGATGCAGGCCGGATTCTGCCGAGACGTCCGGCTGCGGCCGTCGCGGGGTCGCCGCAAAGTCGCGATGTTGGTCGATGCCGATTTTTTGAACGAAGAAGGCGCGAACTGTTTGCTCAAGACGCTGGAGGAACCGCCCTCGGGGGCTCTGGTGATCCTCGTCGGCACCAGCGAGCAACGTCAATTGCCGACGATACGATCACGTTGCCGCATCATCCGTTTCGCCAGCCCCGTCGGCGCCCAAGCCGCGGAGTTGTTGCGTCGCGGCCATGGCATCGAAGCGAGCGACGAGCGGATCGACCGAGCCGTCGAGATGGCCGCGGGCGATCTCCGCGTCGCCAGGCGAATGCTCAGCGAAGACGACCAGTGGCGTGGCGGACTGGCCGAACAGCTCTCCCGCCCCAACATCGATCCGGTCGCCCTGACCCGCCAAATCAACGCCGTCGTCGAACAGGCGGGCAAAGACGCCAGCAAACGTCGTGACGCGCTACGCGACATTTTCTCGGTCGCGATCCAACATTATCGCGGACAGCTTCGCCGCGGGGCCGCCGACGCGGAAATCAGGGTCGATAAGACCATCGACCGACTGGATCGGTGCTTGCGGGCGGTGCGGGAAGTCGACCGCAGCGCCAACCAGGCGACGCTGGTCGAATGCTTCGCCGCCGACATCGCCAACGCCGAAACCGGCGACCGCGGTGCGATCGGCTGACCGGCCGGCGACGTCCGTCGCCGGCTCTCCCGCTCCGCCCTCGTCAGAAACCGGTGAATCGATCATCCTGAAGGACTCGTACACGCCCCGATGGATGGTTGATTCATGCCCCTCGAAGTCATTCGATACCCGCACCCGACGCTGCGGTATCCCAGCAAGCCGATTCGCCGCGTCGATCAGGCGCTCAAGGACATCGTCGCCGAAATGCTGGACCTGATGTACGCCAGCGAAGGCGTCGGGCTGGCGGCCAACCAAGTCGACCTTCCGCTGCGACTTTTCGTCTGCAACCCGAGTGGGATTCGCGGCGAAGGCGAAGAAATGGTGCTGATCAACCCCGTTCTCCAGCGGCCGCGGGGCAACGAAGCCGGCCAGGAAGGCTGTTTGAGTCTGCCGGGCATGTACGGTCAAGTCAAACGTCCCAAGACGATCCGCTTGAGTGCGTACGACTTGCAAGGCAACGAAATTCGCCGTGACGTCGACGGCTTTCTCTCCCGCGTCCTGCAACACGAAAACGATCACCTCGACGGAGTCCTTTTCTTCGACCGCATGACCGAGGAATCCAAGCGAGAGTTCGAACAGCAACTCGGCGAATTCGAAACCGAACATCAGTCGCGTCAAAAGTCCGGCGGCTTGGCGGCGGACGAAGAATTGCTCGCCGGCCTGAAAAAATGGGAAGACCGATACGCGTGAACCAAACACCAGAATTGTCCACTCCGCTGCGGATCGTCGTCATGGGTACCGGACCGTTCGCGGTTCCGTCGTTCGAAGCGATCCGTAACGGCCCCCATTCCATCGCCGCGGTCGTCACCCGCCCCCTGCCGCCGGTGAAAAGCCGCGGCGGACCGCCGCCGCAACCCGTCGCCGATTGGGCGGCCGCCCATCCGTTGCCCGTCCTGCGGCCCGACAGCATCAACGACGACGCCACGGTCGACGCGTTGGCACGGCTCCGGCCGGACTTGCTGGTCGTGTGCGACTACGGCCAAATCTTAAAACCCGCGGCCCTGTCGACGGCACGACTCGGCGGAATCAACCTGCACGGTTCGCTGCTGCCCGCCTATCGCGGCGCCGCTCCGGTGCAACGTGCTGTATTGTCCGGTGACAACGAAACCGGCGTCACGGTGATTCACATGACGCCGAAACTCGACGGCGGGCCCTCGCTGGCGACTCGCGTCACGCCGATCCGCCCCCGAGAGACCGCCGGAGAATTGGAACAACGGCTTTCCGAATTGGGCGTCGATGCCGTGCTGGATTCCATCGAGGTTTTGCGAACCTGGGACGAGACGTCACCGATCGGCGAAATCCAAGACGCCACGCGGGTCAGCAAGGCGCCACGATTATCGAAGTCCGAAGCGCAGATCGACTGGTCTCGCAGCAGTCGACTGATCGATTGTCACGTCCGCGGCATGCAGCCTTGGCCCGTCGCGTACACGTTCTACGACGCGTCCCCCGGCGGGTCCGGCGGTGCGTCTCCGGTGCGTGTGCAAATCAAAGCCGTTACGATCGTCGATCCGGATTCCGTGGCAGCCGACACCGCGACGGCCGATGCCGTCGGGCACGCCGCCCCGGGGCAACTGATCCTTGGCGACGGACTGCTCGTCGCGACCGGTGACGGCGTCGTCCGAATCGACGCCTTGCAACCGGCCGGCAAGAAACCGATGTCGGGCGAAGCTTTCGTCAACGGATACCAGCCCAACGCGTCGGCACGCTTCGTTTCCGCCCCCGACGATGCGAAATCATGACCGCCGAAAGACCTGATCAAATCCTGACGGTCGGCGAGCTGACGGGACACCTCAAGGCGGTCGTCGAAGGCACGTTTCCGCCGCTGTGGGTGTCCGGCGAGATCAGCGACTTGGCACGGCCCCGCAGCGGCCACATCTACTTCACTTTGAAAGACGACAACGCCCAGATCCGCGGCGTGATGTGGCGCAGCGTGGCCGATCGGCTGAAATTCGATCTCGACGACGGCCAAAGCGTGCTGTGTTTCGGCGGCCTGGAAGTGTACGCCGCGCGGGGTTCGTACCAGATCGTCGTCCGCAAGATTCAGCCCCAGGGCGTCGGTGCCCTTCAGTTGGCGTTCGAACAATTGGCGGCGAAGCTACAAGCCGAAGGTCTATTCGAAGCTTCGCGAAAAATACCGTTGCCGACGTTTCCCGCCCGCATC
>CAYVRC010000047.1:0-1381 GCA_964453205.1 uncultured Pirellulaceae bacterium
TATGCGGGAGAATACAGAACGTCCGGTGACGGTGACCGAAGGCAGTAGCACTTTGGTCGGCAATGATGCCGAACTGTTGCGTCAACAGTTGCAATTGGTTTTGCGAGGCGAGTACGATTGTGGGCACTGTCCAGAATTGTGGGACGGGAAAGCAGCCGACAGAATTGTCGTTGCTTTAAAGAACGCAAGTTAGAACTCAATTGACATCGATCTCAATCTCCGTTGTCACAGCGGTACACAACCGCGCGGCAACGCTGCAGCAGTCGATGGAATCAGTCCTAAGCCAATCTTTTAGGACCGTTCAGTCCGTCGTCATCGACGGCATGTCCACCGATGGGACCGAGGCGGTGATCGAGCGGTATCGGGATCGGTTGGCGACCGTGATCCGGGAACCGGATCGGGGTATCTATGATGCTCTGAATAAAGGTATTCGCCATGCCACCGGGGATGTGATCGGGTTTCTGCACGCCGATGACATGCTGGCCGACGAACACTGCTTGGCCGCCGTCGCCGAGGCCTTTGATGATCCCGAGGTCGACGTGGTGTTCGGCGATCTGCTGTACGTCGATTCCCAGAATACCGCCAAAATCGTCCGGTACTGGAAAGACGCCCCCTTCGATCGACGGCGGTTCCGCTACGGCTGGATGCCGGCCCATCCGACCGTCTACGTCCGCCGCGGCGTGTACGAGAAATTCGGCGGCTTTCGCGATGATCTGAGCAGCGCCGCGGATTACGAAATGATGGTCCGGCTGCTGTTCAAGCACCGGCTCTCCGCCAAACACATCCCCAAGGTCCTGGTCAAAATGCGGGTCGGCGGCCAAAGCAACGCTTCCCTCGCCAACCGACGACACGCCAATCGCGAAGATCGCCAGGCTTGGATCGTCAACGGACTCGAGCCGCCGCCGTTGTTGCGAATCACCAAGCCGCTCCGGAAATTGCCGCAGTATTGGCGGAGGCCAGGAAGAAGTGGGGAGGGGAGAGTTGGGAGTGGCTAGTTGCTAGTGCCGCGAGAACCAAATGAGGCTGCTTCACTTCATCCGGGGGACATCGATGCGGTGTTCGGCGACCTTTTGTACGTTGGGCAGTGGTGCGAACGATTAACAGTGGGGAGGCTAGAAGTTTCTCATGTCACGACTTCCTTGATTCGCTCTTCGGCTCGCGCGAAAGCCCGATCCGCTGGCACACCTTGCCCTGCGTCAAGACTCTCAAAACCTCTCGACACCTCATCACGCAACGTCTCACGGGCCTGCAAAAGCCGCAAGCCTTCGGTCACCACGTCTTGTTCCGACATATACCGACGCTCCGAAATCAATCGTTGTACGAAGGGCTTCATCCCGTGCGGGATTCCTGCACTCATCTCTCTCTCCGGTTGGATGCGGTC
>CAYVRC010000047.1:1481-34201 GCA_964453205.1 uncultured Pirellulaceae bacterium
CCGGAAGTCTGGCGACATCCGCTACGGCCCGGAAGTCTGGCGACATCCGCTACGGGAACGCTTCGCTTCGTGACTAGCAACTAGCAACTAGCCACTAGCCACTAGCAACTAGCAACTAGCCACTAGCAACTAGCCACTCCCCTCTCTCCCATCCGTTAAACTTCGTCGATGAATGATTCATCTGACGACGTTTCGCTGACGGACTGGCGTGCCTTGCACGCCGATTTCTTTTCCGGTTCCCGGTGCTTGGTCACCGGTGGAGCCGGGTTCATCGGGTCGCATCTGACCGGTGCTCTGGTCTCCTTGGGCGCCGAAGTTTCCGTTTTGGACGACCTTTCGGGCGGGAACGTCGAGAACCTGGCGGCGTGCGGCGCGAATCGTCCTCTTTCTTTTCTCCGGGGCGACATTCGCGATGCGGCGGCCGTCGAAAAGGCGATGGCGGGGTGTCGTTTCGTGTTCCACTTGGCCGCGATGGGATCGGTGCCGCGGTCGATCACCATGCCGGCGGTCTATGCGGACGTGAACATCGGCGGGACCATGGTCGTCTTGGAAGCGGCCCGGGAGGCGGGCGTCGAACGCTTGGTGTTCGCGTCCAGTTCGTCGGTTTACGGCGAAACGCCGACGCTGCCCAAACACGAGGACATGCCGATGCTGGCGTTGTCGCCTTACGCCGCCGGCAAGATCGCCGGCGAAGCTTTGGTGCGGGCTTACGCGAAGTGTTACGAAATCGACACGGCCTGCCTGCGGTACTTCAACGTCTTCGGGCCCCGCCAGAACGCCAACTCGGCTTACGCGGCCGTGATCGCGGCCTTCGGCAAAGCGCTCAATCATGGTCAACCCCCGGTGATCTTCGACGACGGTGAACAGTCCCGCGATTTCACTTACGTCGACAACGTCGTGCAGGCGAACTTGTTGGCCGCCCGCGCGGCGACTCATCTCAACGGCGCCGCGATGAACGTGGCGTGCGGGCGACGCGTGACCGTCAATCAACTGGCCCGCCAGATGATGACGGCCTACCAGCTGGATTCGTTGGCGATCGACTACCGCGAAGCCCGAACCGGCGACATTCGCCATTCCCTGGCCGATCTCGATCGCGCCCGCCGGATGCTGGGGTACGCACCCGTCGTCGATTTCGAAACGGGCTTGGAAACGACCGTGCGGTGGATCAGGGGGGGGGGAATTAGAGGCTAGCCACTAGCCACTAGCCACTAGCTTCTCGTCGTAGCGGCTCGGCAGACGTCGGTGATGGAGGGCTCGTCGGTCAGTCGGAAGGTGGGGATGCGGGTGGCGATCAGGGGGGCGGCGATGCGGGAGTAGTCGTTGATGTCGTGGGTGTTGATGATCACCGCGACTTCCCAGCCGCGGCGGGACATGCCGATGATCGCCGACGCGGTCGCTTCGTCGCACGTCTGCAAGACGATCAGCACCGTCGTCGCGTTGGAAATCTGGGACTCCGATTCGACCAGCAGCTGGGCCAGCGTCAGTCCGTCGGTGGGTTCCAGTCTCGCGAGCCTTCGCAGGACTTCGTGGAAATGCGTCGGCCCGCGGTCGGGTTTGACGACGACCGGGCGGAGTCGATCGTTGCGGGACAGCATCCCCGCGGCGGCTCGGGCGGTGTCGCGGACGCGATGATCCCCGGTCCATCCGTCACGGCGGATCCGGTCGGCCGCGTCACGGCCGTTGCTGAGCAACCCGAACGGCTCGCCTTGCTGGTGAACGGCCGCGGCGATCGATGCCGCCGCGGTGACCGCCAAGTCGCCTCGCACGGGTTCGTGACGTGCCGGGTTGCTGGCCCGGTGAAAGTCCAACACGATCGTGGCCCCGGCGATCGACGACGGTTCGTAGATCTTGCTGTGCAGCGTCCCGGTCCGCGCGGTCGCCGCCCAATGGACGCTCCGCATCGGGTCGCCGGGCTGCCAACGTCGGATGCCCCGCAGCCGGGTCGGGTCGTCCATCACGTTGTCCCGCATGCGGATTTCTCCGATCGGCCGACGCGACGCGATGTCGTAACCGGACAGCAAACGGACCTTCGGCAACACCGTGATGTATTGCGGCCGCGTGGCGACCCGGTACCGGCGAAACAGGCCCAGAAAGTCGCCGGTTTCCAACACCGTCGGGCCGACTTGAAAGTACCCGCGGCGTCGGCAGTGGATCGTGTACTCGATCGTTCGCGTCTGGCCGGGACGCAAGGTCATCACCGCCAAGCGGTCGCCGTCGACCTCGACGCCCCGCTGGGGGACGTGTCGCCCGGCGTCTGTCCCGGCGGCACGCGCGTCGCCCCCGGCGGCTCGGAGGGCCCAGCGTGGCAGCAGGTCTTCGACCAGAATCCAGCCGACCGGGATCTTGGCATGGTTGGTGATCTCCAGACGGACGGGCACCCGCGACCCCACGCCGACTTCGACGTCCGCCGCGGTGTCGCTCTCGCCGCCGCCGGACCCGCCGAGCCGCACGGCGATCACGTGCGTCGACCAGATCTTGGCCAAGGACTGGTTGACGGCCAGCAGCAGTGCGACGACCACGCCGACGAGCAACCACAGCGCCGATCCGAACAGCAGCCCGGCCAGGATCAAGCCGCTGCCCAAAGCCAATCCGGTAAAAAAAGGCTCCCGACCGCTTTTCGGCGTGTGGCGCTTATTCGGCTCGGTCACCATCTCAGGTCTCGATCGTCGGCACGGCGATTTCGGCCAGGATGGAGTCCAGGATCGAATCGGCGGTTTGTTTTCTCAGCCGACTTTCCGGTCGGACGATCAGGCGGTGGTTCATCACCGGGGCGGTGATCTTTTTGACGTCGTCGGGCAGGACGTAAGCACGGCCGCGGACGGCCGCCATCGCTTGGGAACATCGGAACAACGCGATCGTGGCCCGCGGGCTTCCGCCGAGCGCCAAGTCGTCGTGCCGACGCGTCTGCTGGATGATTTGCAGGATGTAATGCCGCAGCCGGTCGTCGACGTAGACGCGGCGGATCGCGGCTTGGGCGGCCACCAGTTCCTCGGCTTTGGCGACCGGCTTGAGCGTGTCGACCGGATGCGTGTGTTGCAGCAATTGCAACATCCGCAATTCTTCCTCGACCGTGGGATACCCCAAGCTGAATCGCATCAAGAAACGATCCAATTGGGCTTCGGGCAGCGGAAACGTGCCTTCGTGATCGACGGGGTTTTGTGTCGCGATGACCAGGAACGGCGGCTTCAACGTGTGGGTGGTGCCGTCGACGGTCACGCGGGCTTCCGCCATGGCTTCCAGTAACGAAGCCTGGGTCCGCGGCGTCGCCCGGTTGATTTCGTCGGCCAACAAGATCTGCGTGAACACGGGCCCGGGTCGGAATTCGAATTCGGCCGTTTTCTGGTTGAAAATCGACGTCCCCGTGACGTCGCTGGGCAACAAGTCCGGCGTGCACTGGACGCGTTTGAAGCGGCATCCGATGCTGCGGGCCATCGCGCGGGCCAACATGGTCTTGGCGACTCCGGGCACGTCTTCCAACAGGATGTGGCCGCCGCTGAGCCACGCGACCATCGACAACACGAGCTGTTTTCGTTTGCCGACGATGGCGTTTTCGACGTTCCCGATGACCCGCTTGGACAGATCGCTGACCGCCACGGCACCCGCGGAGTCCTCGGCCGTGGGCCCCGCCGGCGGCGGCTTGGCCGTCCCGGGGGCGGGCGGAGCCGGTTTGGGAGGCGTGCGTTTGGCGGCAGGAGGCTGATTCATGCTTGAAATGGGCTCGGACTTGCGGTTGGCACCCGAATTGCGGTTATCATGATAAACACTCGGTGGCGTGCCAGGGTGGCAGCCCCGTTCGGCCACTTTCACCGTGTGATCCAGATGGTCCCGAATCTTCTAGTCACCGACGACGACACGGCACTCCGCCGGTCCTTGTGTGAGGCTCTCTCGCGGAGCGGTTTTCGGGTCCACGAGGCGGGCGACGGCGACGAGGCGTTGCGGTTGTTGGAAGTCACCCCGGTCCACTTCGCCCTGGTCGACGTTCACATGCCTCGCGTGACCGGTTTGGAAGTATTGCAACGTTTGGCCGATCTGCCTCACCGTCCGACTTGTGCCTTGATGAGTGCCGAGTTGGACGACAAGATCGTCGCCGAGGCTCGGCGTTGGGCGGCCTATCGAATCCTGAGCAAGCCGATTCGGCTTCACGCGATCCGCCAGCTCGTCCACGGGGCGCTCGAAGAAGTCTACGGCTGGAAGTCCGCCTGAGGGAAAAAGGGGGCAGAGGGAAAAAGGAGTCACGGGCCTTTTTTCTCGGGTCGGCTGATGGACCGAGGGTTGTTCCTTTCGGTAACCTGTGCGGTCACCGATATTCCCACCGACACCATGAGCCGAGAGAAACCGATGACCCGACCGCTGGGATTCGTCACCGCGATCTTGCCCGACTTGGATTTCGCCCAAGTCGCTCAGTTGGCCGCCGACATCGGCTATCAGTGCTTGGAAGTCTGTTGTTGGCCGCCGGGCAAGGCGACGCGGCGTTACGCCGGGATCACTCACATCAACGTCTTGGAGGACGAAACCGCCAAGATCAATGACGTCTGCGAAGCGACCGGCGTCACGATCAGTTCGTTGGGCTACTACCCCAACCCGCTGGCGCCCGATGCCGAGGAAGCCGAAGCGGCGGTGCGTCACCTCCGCGCCGTGATCAGCGCGTCGGCCGAGCTGAACGTCAACGTCATGACCACGTTCGCGGGCCGCGACTGGACGAAAAGCGTCGACGAGAACTGGCCACGGTTTTTATCGACTTGGCGTCCGATCGTCAGCCACGCCGAAGATTGCGGCGTCAAAATCGGGATCGAGAATTGTCCGATGTTCTTCACCGGCGACGAATGGCCGGGCGGAAAAAATTTGGCGCACAGCCCGGCGATCTGGGAACGCATGTTCAACGACATTCCCAGTCCCCATTTCGGATTGAATTACGATCCGTCGCACATGATCTTTCAGCAAATGGATTACTTGGCACCGCTGGACGAATTTCGCGATCGCATCTTTCACGTCCACGCGAAAGACGTTCGTGTCGACCGCGGGCGACTCGATCGCGTCGGGATCTTGGCCCACCCGAACGATTACCACACGCCGAAACTGCCGGGCATGGGCGAAGTCGATTGGGGCCAGTTCTTTTCCCGCTTGACGTGCAGCGGTTACGACGGGCCGGTGTGCGTCGAAGTGGAAGACCGGGCGTTCGAGGGTTCGCTGGAGAACCGACGATTGTCGCTGCGGCAGAGTCACACGTACCTGCGGAATTTCCTGCCGCGATCGACGCCGGCGTGACCAAAGCGATCCGAACGCGTTGGCGCTTGGTGCGGCCGATCGACTTCGGTGCCCCGGCCTAGTTCCTGGCCCGCGGGACCGCTTCGGGGTACTCGGCCAAGATCGCTTTCAACTCGGCGACGACTTTCGGCCGGCGGTCGGCCAGGTTCCGGGTTTCCAGCGGGTCGGCTTGGTAGTCGTACAGCTCGTACTGGGCCGCCGCTTCCTTGCCGCCGATCGGCTTCCACTGGACCAATCGGTATCGATCGGTGCGGATCGCCCGGCCCATCTTTCGTTTGGGGTAGGCGTGATAGGCGTGGTCACGGACGCGGGCCCGGGGATTCTTGAGGACCGGCACCAGGCTGACACCGTCGATCGGCTGGGGGACCTTCGGCGCGGGCAGGCCGGCCAGTTCGGCCAGCGTCGGGAACAGGTCAACCGTTTCGGTCGGCTGATCGGTCGCGGAGTTCGGCCGGGTCACGCCGGGCGCGGTGATCAGGATCGGAATCCGGTTGGCTTGTTCGTAATTGGTGTGTTTGGTCCAAATGCCGAGGTCGCCCAAGTGAAAACCGTGATCGCCCCAGAGCACGACGATCGTGTCGTCGGCCAATTGCAATTCGTCCAGCGCATCGACGACCTTGCCGATCTGGGCGTCGACGTAGCTGGTGCTGGCGTAATAACCGTGAATCAAATCGCGTTTCAATTCCGCGGGAAAA
Source organism: uncultured Pirellulaceae bacterium (assembly GCA_964453205.1). Taxonomy (GTDB): domain Bacteria; phylum Planctomycetota; class Planctomycetia; order Pirellulales; family Pirellulaceae; genus Crateriforma. The sequence goes on from CAYVRC010000047.1 coordinate 7,442, forward strand.
GAAGGCTCAGACGCCTTTTCCTGGGAATTCGGCTTCAAAGCCTCCTGACCCTTTTTGGGCGGTTCGGGGACGGGTTTGTAGTTGGTGATTTCGCCGCCGCGTTTTTGGGCGACCTCGGGGGATCCGATCGGCAATTCCTCGTGACGGGGCATCGGCAATTCGGCCGGGTCGTACAGATCCCAGTACTTTCGGGGCGCCGAAAAGGGCAGGTGCGGCCGGGCGAATCCGGCGGCGATGAAGAAGGGCGTGTCGTTGTTCTCTCGTCGTTGTTTGGCGGCTTGCAACCTTTCGATCGTCTCGGCGGCCACGCGTCCGTCCGCGTAGGCCGTGTCGCCGACGTCGGGCGACTCGTAGGCCGCCCCGCGTGGCAACGATTTGATGTTGTCGAGTTCTTGATTCGTAAAGAACGCTTCCTCACGAGTCAGTTTGCCGCCGTCGGTGCTTTCGGGATCGACGTACTCGATGACTTTTTCCTTGAAATGCGGCACCGAAAAGGATTCCGGGTCGCCTTCGTTGCCGTGACCGATGTGAAAGACTTTGCCCAACGATTCGGTCCGGTATCCGTATCGGGCGAAGTACTGGGGCATCGTCACCGCCTCGGGCATGGATTCACGCAAACGGTTGTTCAGGCCGTAAAGCCCCGTCGACGTGCTGTGCGATCCCAGCATCAGCGTGAACCGCGACGGCGCGCACACGGCTTGGTTGCAGTACGCGGCATCGAATCGCATCCCACGTGCGGCCAAAGCGTCTAGGTTCGGCGTCTTGGCAACCGGGTCCCCGTAGGCGCCCAGGGCCGGTTTCAAGTCGTCGACCAGAATCAACAGCACATTCGGGCGATCGGCGGAAAGGCACGCCGGCGGGGAAATCGCCGCGGCCGACAAACAGAATAGGAAAAGGAAAGATCGAAGCATGGGATGATTTGTTGGTGTTCGTTCGAGTCGGAAACGGGGCATCGGGCCGGACGAAATCATAAACCGAATCTCGACGCCGCGCCCCGTTTGACGAGCGCGAACAGGCGTGACGCGCTTCGCCGACACGTCCCCGACGCGTCCGAACGCCGGCCACGAACGAGCCTTACCAGATCCGCACGCGGTCTTCCGGCGCCAGGTACATTTCGTCGTCCTTGTCGACGTCGAAAGCGTCGTACCAAGCGTCCATGTTGCGGACGATGCCGTTGACACGATACTCGCTGGGGCTGTGCGGGTCGGTCAGCAATCGCTTTCTCAACTCGGCTTCGCGATACAAGCGACGCCAGATCTGGGCCCAGCCCAGAAAGAACCGTTGGTCGCCGGTCAAACCGTCGATCACGGCGGCTTCTTTACCGTCCAGGGACAGTCGATACGCGGCATACGCGACGCTCAGTCCGCTCAGGTCGCCGATGTTTTCGCCCAAGGTCAGTTCGCCGTTGACGTTCATGTCTTCGAACGGGTGGTACTGGTCGTACTGATTCGTCAGCAGCGCCGCGCGGCGTTCGAATTCTTCCCGATCGCTGGGCGTCCACCATTTGCGGAGGTTTCCCTTGCCGTCGTACTTGCTGCCCTTGTCGTCAAAGCCGTGCGAGATCTCGTGACCGATCACGGCACCGATTCCGCCGTAATTGACGGCGTCGTCGGCGGCCAAGTTGAAAAAGGGCGGTTGTAAGATCGCGGCGGGGAACACGATCTCGTTCATCACCGGGTTGTAATACGCGTTGATCGTTTGCGGCGTCATGTGCCATTCGTTGCGATCGATCGGTCCGTCCAACTTGTCCAAGTCGCGTTGATACTCGAACTCCGATGCGGCGATCAGGTTTTTCGCCAAGGGTCCGTCGACGATCGTCAACTCGGTGTAGTCCTTCCATTCATCGGGGTAGCCGATCTTCGTCGTGAACTGGCCGAGTTTTTCCAGGGCCTGTTTCTTGGTCCCTTCGCCCATCCAATCGATCGCCCGGATGCGGTCGGCGAACGCGGATTTCAAGTTGTCGACCAATTCCTTCATGCGTTTTTTGGCGAGCGGCGAAAAATGCTTTTCGACGTACACCTGCCCGACGACTTCGCCCAACACGCTGCCGGTGATGCCGACGCCGCGTTTCCACAGTTCTTCTTGTTCGTCGACACCCCGAACCGTTCGGTCGTGAAATTCGAAGTGTTTGCGTTCCAGCGTTTCGGTCAACGAGGAGGCGTAGGAATCGATGATTCGAAAACGCAAATAAGCTTTCAAGTCGCTCAGCGATCGATCCTGCATCAGCCGGCCGAAGAAGGCGGCGAAGCTGGGCTGGCGGATCACGTATTTGTCGCGGCCGGCGATCGATGCGGCGTCGGTAAAGGCGGACCAAGCGAAATCTCCCAAGTGCTGGTCGGCTTCCTCGTCAGTCTTGGCGTTGTAAGTGGCGTCGGGATCGCGATTGGCCGTCTTGGTCCAATGTTCTTCGGCGATCGCCTTTTCGATCTCGAACACCGCTTCGGCGTCCGACGAGACTCCGCCGGCGGCGGCCAGCATCTCGGCGATGTAATCCTTCAACTCGTCACGCATTTCCTGATAACGCTGGTCCGCGTCCAGGTAATAGTCGCGGTCGGGCAGCGTCAGTCCGGCCTGCGTCAAGTAAACCGCGTAGGTTTCGCTGTTCTTGGCGTCGACCGAAACGTAAGGCACCAGCGGACCGTAGACGCCTTTTTTGACGAGCGTCCCCATCGCCGCGGCCAGCGACCGGCGGTCGTCGATCGCGTCGACGGTTTTCAACAGCTCCGCGATCGGTTCGATCCCGACTTCGTTGCGAGTCTTCAGATCCAGGACGCTGCGGTACATGTCGCCGACTTTTTGGGTCGGCGTCCCCGGTTCGGCTTTCGTCTCGGCGGCCTCTTCGATCAGCTCCCGGACCTGCTCTCGGGTCCGATCGCTCAGCACCGTGAAAATCCCGTAGTCGGATTTGTCGCCGGGGATGTCGGTGACGTCCAGCCATTTCTGGTTGGCGTACAGGTAAAAGTTTTCGCCCGGTCCGACGGCCTCGCTGAACAGCGACCGGTCGATGCCCGAAACCTTTTCCGCCGGCGGCGAAGTCGACGTGGACTTGTCGGGTTCGGCGGCAACGGCCACCGTTGACGATCCCATGGAGCCGAGGATCAGGGCCGACGCCAGAGTCAGCGTTGTCTTCTTCCGAAACATGCAGCGGGTCTTTCGTTTGGGGAACGTCGTTTGGAGACGTGACAGTTGATGTCCGCGTCCGTTGCTACGAGCTTAAAGCATCGATGTAGCGGTACGCCAGATAGGCCATCAGTACGCCGCGGGCGGACCACAGGATCGTGCGAATCCAATTCGTGCCCACCAGACGCTGGTACGCCACCGAATCGAAACCGCCGGCCAAGATGTTGTGGCAGGGAACAGACAGAAACGCCGTCGCGGCCCACAGCAACAAGACCATCGCGAAACCCGTCGTCAGAAAACCTTTGTCGACGCCCGCCGGTGGTGTGACGACCAGATAGCCCGCCGTCGCGATCTCGACCAACATCGGGATGCCGACGATTGGCGTGATCAGCCGCGCGTGTTCGACCGCGTATGCCGCGAAGACGTCGCGACCGACGCGGTCGAACAGCTTGTAATGCACGAGCTGAATCAGCCAGATCAGCCCGACCATGTACCAAGTCGAAATCAGATTCAACAGCAAGACCGTGGCGGCGTTCATCGATACGGACCGTAAAGCAAGGAACCGGAGAAAAGCGATGAACGGCACACGACCTTTCCTTCGTCAGCCGTTCAAAGCCGTCGCGTCGGCCGGCGCGGAAGCCAATCGCTCCTTGCCCAAACAGTAGCGGAGCTGTTCGGTCAAATCGGGGAAACGGAATCGGTAACCGCTTTGCAGCAGTCGATCCGGCCGGACGTTGGTGCTCGCCAGCAGCAACGCGTCGGCCATTTCGCCGAACGCCAAATGCAGCCCGAAAGCCGGCGCGGGCACGAGCGCCGGACGACCGAGCACCTTTCCCAGTCGGGACGCGAAATCGGTGTTCCGGATCGCTTCGGGTGCCGTGAAGTTCATCGCTCCGGTGCAAGACGTTGTCGCCATGGCGTGATACAGACCGCCCAGCACGTCGTCCAGCGCGATCCAGCTCCACCACTGACGTCCGCTGCCCAGCTTTCCGCCCATCAGCTTGGCCGGCAGCAACATTTTTTTCAAAGCGCCGTCGGTGGGAGACAGAATGAGCCCGAACCGGGGATGCACGACGCGAATGCCGGCGTCGACGGCGGGCCGACAGGCGGCTTCCCAATCCCGGGCGACCTCGGCCAAAAAGTCCTCACCCGGTGCCGAATCTTCCGTCAAAACTTCGTCGCCGCGATCACCGTAGATTCCCGTCGCCGAGGCGCTGATCAGCACGGAGGGCTTGGAATCGCAAGCGGCCAGTGTTTCGCAAAGCTCGCGGGTCTTTTCGACCCGTGATCGCCGGATTTCTTCTTTGATCTGCGGCGTCCAACGTGGGCCGGCGATCGGTTTGCCGGCCAAGTGGACGACGACGTCGACGTCGTTGAACTTTTCGGCTTCGCGGGCATCGCCGGTCCACGCGCCGATCTCGTCGGCCGTTTTCGCGGCGTGCCGGACGATCGGCCGACACCGGTGTCCCAGCAGGGTCGCCATGGCGGAAAAGTTGCTGCCCACCATCCCCGACGCTCCCGAGACCGCGATCCGCTGCGGCGGCAGGTCGTAGCGGGCGGCCAACTCCAGATCCTCGCGGGTGACCCGGTGACGGTAGGCGAACATCGACTCGATCTTGGCGGCCGCCAGGGAGTGCCCGAACCGCTGTCCCACGCCTCCGGCCGGCAAAACGTACTGGACGTCGTCGCTGAGGGTGCAGTGCCGATCACCGTCGGCGGCGAAGCGGTGCGTGTGGTGCCACTTTTTGAAAGGGCCGGAAACCTGAACGTCGGCGAACCGATGCGGCGGGTCGTACTCGGTATGCTCGGCGACCCATCGCAGGGGCACACCCAACAGGTCGGTTTTTAAGCCGACCCGGCTGCCGACCGCCAGGCTGTCGTCGGAGGATTCGATTCGAACCGATTCCCAAGGCGGGATCAGGCGTCGCAAACACCCCGGTGACTCGTGGTAGGCGAACGCCTGCTCGGCAGATACCGGCAAGCGGCTGGTCGCGATGTATCGGTTCAAGATTTTCTGACGCTATCGTTTCAAGCTTCCAAGTCGGCCAGTTGGACGTCGCCGGCCATCGCACGAAGTTTGTCCATCGCACGACGTTCTAGCTGACGGACCCGTTCCTTGGAAACGCCCAAGCGGTCGGCCAACGATTGCAACGTGTGGACTTTGCGATGCGAGCCGAGCGAAAAGCGGGCCCGGATGATGAACTTTTCACGCCGATCCAAGTCGCCCAGCATCACAGAGAGTCGGCTGCGAAGTTCGTGCCAACGTTTTTCGCTGATCGCCGACGTCCGTTCGTCGTCGCTGATGTCGATGTCCATGTCCTGAAGTCCCCCGGAGACTTTTTGGCGTTCTTGTTGATTCAGGACGACCGTGCGATACGAATTCCGACGCACGACCTGAGTCGCGTAGGTGCTGAACCGGAAACCGCGATCGAAATCGAATTTCTCGACCGCTCGGATCAACGCGACGATGCCGTCACTGAGCAGTTCGTCGAATTGGTTGTTGGGGTTCACGAATTTTTTGACGATCGAGAACACCAAACGCAGGTTGGCTTCGACGATGCGATCCCGGTGCCAATCGGCCATCGCGATCAGTTCTTCGATCAATTCCAAGCGGCGACGTGACGGTCGGTCGGGATTCAACAGGCTACGGTGCATCGCCGCCTGCTGCAGCAGAAAGTTCATCCGCTGGAACAACGCCCGCTCCTGTTCCGGTTTCAGCAGCGGTGCCTCGCACAGTCGGCTGAGGTGGACCGGCAAGTCGACGCCGCTTTTGCGAATCGCGGCGATGCCCAAGCTGGTTTGCCGGGGGCTCAGGCCCAACGGGTCGCGAAAGATTTTGTCGCCACAATCCGGCTCGGCGAAGTCGACGTTGCTGATGAAGTCGATCGCCTTCTTCATCCGCCGCTTCGTCGCGATCCGCAGCTCCGCGTGGCTCAAGTCGTCCAGGTTCGGGATTTCCGAGCGAGCCGCTTCGGTGGCCTCGGCCAATTCGGACGAATTCATCCAGCCACGCCGCCGTGCCGGGACGTCACCGGCGGTCAGAACCGGAAAGTCGCGGTCGCCGGGCTCAGGCGACAAGTTTTTGACCGCGGCTGCCTTGCCGGCTTTGGAGGCTCCGGGCGACTTCTTCGCCGAATTCTTCGAGATGGTTTTCGTCAGTAATCCGGACATGCGTGTCTCTGGGGTGGGCGTTGATGACGGATGCGGGTGCCTTTCGGCCCGAACGTCTTGAACGTTTTAAGCGTTCAAAACGTTCATTCGATTCCCTAGATATACCCGTGCCGCCGGGGGCGGGCAAGCGGATCGGAGCGGAACTGGGAATATTATTTCGCATTGTCGGCGTTTTTCGGGAAATGACGGCCATTTTCGCGGCGTGTTTTCTGGTCTTCTCGCGACACTTGGGACATCGTCGATGCGTCAAAACGTTAAAAAATCGGCCGAATTCGGTTCCATGGGGGGTGGCATTTTTGTCGACGACTCTACAATCCTCCTAAACAAGAACGAATTTTTGATCGAAAAACGTTCAAAAGTTGATCGATAATCGTTCACTGTCCGATCGAAAACGTTCATTTCGATTCGTCCCGTCCGCCGTCTCACGCCCAGGCATTCCGTGGCAGCCCGTCAACCGCAGTTCTCACCGAAGCAAATCGCTCAGGCGATGGAGGTCAGCGAGTCATCGGTCAAACGGTGGTGCGATCAAGGCTTGATCCCGATGATTCGCACCCTGGGCGGTCATCGCCGAATCACGCTCGACGCTTTGCAAAAGTTCCTGTCCGATGGGGGCAAGCAATTGCCGCGCCCGGAGATTCTGGGTTTACCGACTTTGCAGCCCGGTCGGATGACGAAGATCGCCGGCGGCGGCGATCACGTGACTCAGACGTTCCGCGATGCTTTGGCGCGGGGCGACGAAGCGGTTTGTCGGCGGCTGCTGAATCAACGCGTCGCGAGCGGGGCGACCCGCAGCGAGGCCGCCGAGGAACTGATCACCGACGCGATGTACGGGCTGGGCGAAGCCTGGCAATGCAACGAGTTGGACGTGTATCAGGAGCGACGGGGGTGCGACATCGCGATGCGTTTGATTTACGAATTGCGGATGCAGGTTCCCGAGCCGTCGCGTTCGGCCCCGGTCGCGATCGGGGGCGCCCCGGAGGGCGATCCTTACCAGTTGCCCACCGCGATGGTCGAGTTGGCGTTGCGGGAGGTCGGCTGGCAGGCCACCAGTCTGGGTGCGAATTTGCCGCTGGACAGTTTTCTGCAAGCGACCCACGACTATTCGCCTCGAATGGTGTGGATGAGCGTCACGACGATTTCGGATCCCGCCCTTTTCGTCGCTTCGCAGAACCGTTTGGCCGAATCGCTGGGGGAGAACGTGCCGCTGTTGATCGGTGGACAAGCGCTCTCGGACGCCATCCGGCCGCGGCTTCGCTACACGGCTCACTGCGACGGACTTCGACACCTGGTAGAACTGGCGGCGATGATGCGATTGAATCAGTACAGTTCCTGATCATTCGCTTCACCTCTTTACCGTTCCTCCATGACTGAAACTTATTGCGTCGGCATCGACTTGGGCACGACGAATTGCGTCGTCAGCACCTGGGCCGATGAGCCGCTCACCGACGGCCCCCCCACCGACGAACGCACTTCCGACGAATCGCGCGACGCGGCCCGCCCGCTCCGCGGCGTGTTGCCGATCCGCCAGATCGCCGGGCCGGGGCAAGTCGAATCGTTCGAATCGCTGCCGTCGTTTTTGTACCTGCCGCGGCCCGAGGAGCTGGAATCGCTGGCCAGCCCTTTCGAAGACGACCCGGCCGGAGGCATCGCGGGGGTGCACGCGCGGAATCAGGCGGCCGACAATCCGCAACGCGTCGTCGTGGCGGCCAAAAGCTGGCTTTGTCATCCCGGGGCGGGCCGCACCGAATCCGTGTTGCCGTGGCAATCGCCCGACGAGGTCCCGAAGGTCTCCGCGGTCGAGGCGACCGAGCGATACCTGAAACACTTGATCGCCGCGTGGCAGACCGCGCATCCCGGGCATCGCTTGGCCGATCAAACCGTCGTCTTGACCGTCCCGGCCTCGTTCGATCCGGCCTCGCGTGACTTGACGCACCGGGCGGCGATCGCGGCCGGGCTGCCCGCTGATTTCGTTTTGTTGGAAGAACCGCAGGCGGCCGTCTACCGCTGGCTTGCCGACCGGGGAGATTCCTGGCGACGTCAACTTTCCGCGGGCGACGTGTTGTTGGTCGTCGACGTGGGCGGCGGCACGTGTGACTTGACGCTGGTGTCGGCCGAAGAGATCGACGGGGAACTGAATCTGAAACGGCTGGCCGTCGGGAACCACTTGTTGGTCGGCGGCGACAACATGGACTTGGCTCTGGCCCACCTGGCTTCGCAGAAGTTCGCCCAGTCCGGGCATTCGCTGGACCCGTGGCAAAGCGTCAGCCTGTGGCACGCTTGCCGTGACGCGAAAGAGAACCTGTTGTCGACCGACGGGCCGGACGAGCAAACCGTCAGCGTGCTCGGCCGCGGCAGTTCGCTGATCGCTTCGACGATCTCCACGACGCTGCACAAGGACGAAGTCCGCGGTTTGGTCTTGGACGGTTTCTTTCCGACCTGCGACGCCGAAGCGACGCCGGTCCGACAGCCCGCTTCGGGATTTCAAGACATCGGGTTGCCGTACGAACAAGACCCGGCGATCACGAAACACATCGCCGCGTTCCTGCGTGGCCACGGCGGCGATTTACCGGCCGGCGGATCACCGTCGGGCGATTCCGGCGGTGGCGTGCCTTTCCGGCCCACGCACCTGTTGCTCAACGGAGGCGTTTTCCGCGGCGAGGCGATTCGCCGACGGGTGACCGATACGATCGCGTCGTGGTGTGAATCGCCGCCGACGGTCTTGGGCGGCCCGGAAGATTTGGACACGTCGGTTGCGATCGGCGCGGCGTTCTATGGTCAATGCAAACACAGCGGCGGGATTCGCATTCGTGGCGGCACGGCGCGTTCGTATTACATCGGCATCGAAACGGCGGGCTTGGCGATCCCCGGCGTGCCGCGTCCGCTCCGCGCGCTCTGCGTCGCGTCGCAGGGCATGGAGGAAGGCACCGAAACGGAGGTCCCCGGCGAAAAGGTCGGCGTGTTGGTGGGGACGCCCGCGCGGTTTCGTTTCTTTTCCTCGACGGTCCGCGGTGAGGATCAAGTCGGGGTCAAACTGGACCGCTGGACGGACGAAGAACTGGTCGAAAGCGAGCCGATCGAGCTGAGTCTGAGCAGCGAGCAGGCCGGTGAGGAACCTTTCGTGCCGGTCCGTTTCCGCAGCCGCGTGACCGAACTGGGTATGTTTGAACTCTGGTGCCACAGCACCCAAAGCGACGACGCCTGGAAGATGGAATTCAACGTCCGCGAGGAATCGTGATCGGCCGTCCCCCGGGGCCGTCCCCGTTCGGCCGTTTTTCAATTCCGCCCTTTGTTGTTGTATCGACGGATCGACCATGCGAACTTTTCCTTGCCGCTGCGGAAACAAGCTGTTCTTTCACAGCAGCCATTGCATTTCCTGTGGCATCAAAACGGGTCTGTGTCCGGCTTGCGATCGCATCGTCGCGGTCGTCGATGCGGGCGGCCCGGAGGCGCGATGCGGCAATCCGGACTGCAACGAAGCCGTCGAGGTTTGCGACAACGACCGACGACACGGGATCTGCAACCGTTTGATCTCGGCCGAGCCGGCGTCGGAATCCGAGTTGTGTGACTATTGCCGACTGGTGACGGTGATTCCTGACTTGAAAGTGGACGGGAATTTCGCCAAGTGGCGTCGTCTGAATCGTGCCAAGCAGCGGGTCTTGTACACCCTGGACCAGATCGGCATGAATTACCGTGACCTGCCGGACGAATCCGCGGTGAAGTTGCGTTTCGAGTTCCGCGCCGACGGGGAAAAGCCGGTGATGACCGGACACTCCGGAGGGCGGATCACGATCAACATCAAGGAAGCCGACAGTGTCCACCGGGAACAGATTCGGGTGGAAATGGGCGAGCCGCAGCGGACGCTGATCGGCCACTTTCGTCACGAGCTGGGCCACTTTTTCTGGGACCGCCTGATCAAAGATCGTTGTGAAGCGTCCTTCGTCGAGCGTTTCGGCGACTACCGCGAACCGAATTATCAGGACGCGCTGCGATCGTATTACGCCAACGGTCCGGTCAACCCGTGGCGAAATCAGTTCGTTTCGGCCTACGCGTCGATGCATCCTTGGGAGGACTTTGCCGAAACGTTCAACGCTTACTTGGACATGACGACGATCCTGGACACCTCGGATCACTTCGATATTTTGCGGATCAAGGCGATCGATTTCGGTGACATGATCGACGCCTATCGCGAAGTCGGCATCTTGGCCAACGAATTCAATCGCGACATGGGACTGTTGGACTTGGTCCCCGAGATTTTTGTCCCGCCGGTGATCGAAAAGCTGCGATACATTCACGGCTTACGTGCGACGTGACCGGCCGGGGCGTGACCGACGGCGGCTAGTTGGTCAGCTGTGACCACAGCACGCCGGCGGCGATGGCTGACCCGATGACGCCGGCGACGTTGGGGGCCATGGCGTGCATCAGCAAGAAATTCTGTGGGTCTTCTTGTTGCCCGACCATGTGAACGACGCGAGCCGAATCGGGGACCGCGGAGACACCGGCCGCCCCGACCAGCGGGTTGATCTTTTCGGTCAGGAACAAGTTCATCAGCTTGGCAAACAACACGCCGCTGGCGGTCGCCACGGCAAAGGCCAAGGCGCCGAGGGCGAAAATCAGGATCGATTCTTTGGTCAAGAAATGCGACGCGCTGGTGCTGGCACCGACACAAAAACCCAGCAAGATCGTCACGACGTCGATCATCGCCGCCCGCGCCGTCGCGGCCAAACGCTCCGTCACGGTGCATTCCTTCAGCAGGTTGCCGAAGAACAGCATTCCGATCAAGACGATCGCGCCGGGGGCGAGCATCGAACAGACGAGGAAAGCGATGATCGGGAACAGCATCTTTTCACGCGTGGAAACTTGACGCGACGCTTTCATGCGGATCAGACGCTCCTCTTTGGTCGTCAACAATTTCATGATCGGCGGCTGGATGACCGGAACCAGTGCCATGTAGGAGTACGCGGCGATGGCGATCGCGCCGAGCAATTGCGGGGCGAGTTTCGCGGACAGGAAGATCGCGGTGGGACCGTCGGCGCCACCGATGATGCCGATCGCGCCGGCTTCGTTGGCACCGAAACCCAGCACCAGTGCGCCCAAGAACGTCAAGAACACGCCGATTTGGGCGGCGGCACCGAGCAGGATCAGCTTGGGGTTGGACAACATCGTCGAGAAATCGGTCATCGCGCCGATGCCCAAGAAAATCAGCGGCGGATAGACGCCTTTGGCGACGCCGAAATACAGATATTGCAGCACGCTGCCGTCGTCGTAAACGCCCAGCGGCATGCCCGGCACGGTGGGGATGTTGCCGACGACGATGCCGAATCCGATCGGGACCAACAACAGCGGTTCGTAATGTTTGGCGATGGCCAAATACACGAACACCATCCCGATCAGGATCATGACGACGTTGCCGGCTTCCAAACCGGCAAATGCCGTCGTACTCCATAATTGCCCGGCTTTGGAAATAAGATATTCCGAGGTGCTCATCGCGTGCTCTTAAAAACGGCTGTGCATCAATTTCGGCGTGGCAGCCGGTGCGAAGCGTGGTGCCGAATGCGGCCTTCGAGGGTCCAAGCCAGTTCAGACGCCGTCAAGGGTCGTGTCCGCACGATGCGAACCGGCCTGTCTTCCATTTCATAAACGGCCGCAGCGATGACGGCCAAGATTTCCGGCGGGATCGCGCCGTCGGTCGACGGCGGCATCCCGGCGACGGCCAGCCCGGCGGGTGCCGGGATGGGGATCGGCGGGGGCGGCGTGCCGGCGGACTTGTCCTTTTTCTTCGTCGACCCGAGGCCAGCGACGTCGGGTTTCGGCGCGGAGCGACTCGAGGGCGTCCCGTCCAGCCAGCGGCTGAATTTGGGCAACGCGACGATCACGGCGATCAACACGATCAGTGCCAGGAAAACGACGAGCATGCCCATGACGGCCAAGGGAATGCCGTGGTCTTGAAACAGCATGTCGAAACGCAGTCGGAACGGCGCGTCGACGTCGGTCGGCGTCGAATCCGGTGGCATGATTTCGGCCTGCGCCAGGTCGGCTTGTGCGATGAGCTGCCCGATCATTCCAGTTCCACCAACAGTTGGCCCTCTTGCACCGATTCGCCGGCCTTGACATGGATTTTTTTGACGGTCGCCGGTGACGGGGAGATGATTTGGTTTTCCATCTTCATCGCTTCCAAGACGACCAACAAGCGATCCTGATCGATCTCTTCGCCCTCTTTGACGCCGACGGACAGGACGACGCCGGCCATCGGGCTGGTGATTTCGCCCGACGACAGTTTCGGCCGGGCTGCCGGCGCGGCGCGTTTGACCGGCGCGGCGACGTCGGACGAACGTGGCCCCGCGGGCCGGACGCTTGGCGCGTCTTCCTCGACATCCAAGCGTTCGACGGTGACTTCGTAGGACTGTTCACCAATCGTGATTTTCAATTTTTTCATCGGTGGTCTTTCAGCGGTTTTACAGCGGGATCAGCCCGTGTTTCTTCGGCGGACGGGTCTCGCTTTTCATCAGCGTGTTGCGAAGCGCAAGGGAAATACTGGCACGAGTCAGCGAAGGCTCGATGATGTCGGTGATCATACCGCGAGAGGCCGCCATGTAGGGCGACGCGAACTGGTCGTGATACTCTTTGACCAATTCGGCTCGCTTGGCCGCTTTGTCGTCGGCCGCTTCGATCTCACGTCGATACAAAACGTTCGCCGCGCCCTCGGCACCCATCACCGCGATCTCGGCGGTCGGCCAAGCGAGCACGACGTCGGCGCCCATGTCGCGGCTGCACATGGCCAAGTACGCTCCGCCGTACGCCTTGCGGGCGATGACGGTGATCTTGGGGACCGTGGCGGCACAATACGCGAACAACATCTTGGCGCCGTGACGGATGATGCCGCCCTGTTCTTGTTGTACGCCCGGCAAGAAACCGGGAACGTCGACCAAAGTCACCAAGGGTACGTTGAAAGCGTTGCAGAAACGAATGAAACGTGAACCCTTGTCCGACGCGTCGATGTCCAGCGTTCCCGCTTTGACTTTGGGCTGGTTGGCGATCACGCCGACGACGATCCCGTCGACGCGACCGAAGCCGACGATCAGACTGGTCGCGAATTGCTTGTGGACTTCCAAGAACCGGCCGTCGTCCAGCACGCGTTCGATGACCTGGCTCATGTCCAAAGCACCCTTGGCGTCCTCGGGCACCAACGCGTTCATGCCCGTGTCGGCCTCCATGCTGATGTCGTCGGTCGGACGGTGCGGCGGGTTGTCCAGGTTGTTGGCCGGCAGGTAGGAGAGAAGTTCCTGGACCAGTTCCAAAGCGTGTTGATCGTCGTCGGCCACGAAGTGGACGTTGCCGCTGATGCCGGCGTTGGCAGCGGCGCTGCCGATTTCGGCCATCGTGGTGTCGACGCCGGTGGCGGCTTTGATGACTTGAGGACCACAGATGAACATGTTCGCGTTGTCGCGCGTCATGATCAGGAAATCCATCAATGCCGGCGAGTAAGCCGCGCCGCCGGCGCAGCTGCCCGCGATCACGGCGATCTGTGGCACCAAGCCGGAGAGTTCCACGTTGCGGTAAAAGACTTGGCCGTATCCCGACAGGGCGTCGACACCCTCCTGAATGCGGGCACCGCCGGAGTCGTTGATCGCGACGAACGGCAACCCGCAGTTCATCGCGTAGTCCATCACGTCACAAATCTTTTTGGCGTGACGCTGACCGAGCGCGCCGCCGCCGACGGTGAAGTCCTGACTGAAACCGGCGACCGGCCGACCCCCGACATGTCCGACGCCCGTGATCACGCCGTCGCCCGGCATGACTTTTTTCTCCATGCCGAAATCGTGACAACCGTGTTCGACGTGCAGCCCCCACTCTTGAAAGGTGCCTGCGTCAAAAAGACCGTCGAAACGCTCTCGCGCCGTCAGCGCGCCTTTGGCGTGATGTTTTTCGATCCGGTCGACACCGCCCCCGAGCAAACGGGCGTTGCGGCGCTCTTTCAATTCGTCGAGAAGGGACTGTTGAATGGTCATTGATCCGTCACATGCGTCCGAGCCGGTGGCGACGACCGGCCGAGGTACTGACAAGGCCGTTCGCCGAGGTCGGCTGCCGGGCTATTTCTTTTCGTGGGGACAAACTAGCGACATGTCCGCCTGTTGTCATCAGTGGTTCGAAGGCGTCTTTCCGGAAACCCCCGCCGCGTCGTCAAGCCTGCCTGACAAGTTCGCTGGCGGAACAATCCTCACCATAAGGAAACGGTTTGAATTTCCTCACTAACGCCGACTCCACCGCCTGACGACTTGACATATTCTGACCAACTGGTCTACCTACACCGACTCGATGCGGCGCGCACCTCGGTGTCACGGATTCATCGTCGGTTCGGCCGCCAGAGCACTCTTTTTTCGGTGCCGAATCGTAGCGCCGAACAACCGAAACAGAAATTTAATTAGATCGTATCGATGGTGTGCTGTTATGACACACTTTATACATTTGAAGGAAGCGAAGATGTCTACCAGGTATGCCTACCTGAGCGCGGAGGAAGCGGCGGAGCTGATCGATCACGACATGATGGTGGCGACCAGCGGGTTCACGCCGGCGGGGTCCGCCAAGGCCGTCCCGCGGGCGATCGCCGCGCGGGCGAAACGGCTGCACGCCGACGGCCAAGACTTTCGCATCCGCCTGCTGACCGGTGCCAGCACGGGCAAGAGTTTGGATGACCATTTGGCCGAAGCCGACGCGGTCAGCTGGCGGGCGCCGTATCAGTCGTCGCGTCCCATGCGACAACGCATCAATGCCGGCGAAGTGGACTTCGTCGACATGCACCTGTCCCACCTGCCGCAAGCCGTTCTGTTCGGACACTTCGGCAAAATCGATGTCGCGATCGTCGAAGCCACCGACGTCACCGACGACGGCAAGGTCACCCTGAGCACTTCGGTCGGCGCGTCTCCGACGTTCTTGATGAAAGCCGACAAGGTGATCTTGGAGATGAACCGCGCCCAGTCGAAACAGATCGGCGAAATGGCCGACATCGTCATTCCCGATCCGCCGCCCCATCGACATTCGCTCAGCCTGGATCACCCGCTGGAGCGGATCGGCAAGCGTTACGCGCAGGTGGACCCCGACAAGATCGTCGGCATCGTCGAAACGAACGAACCGGATGAACTGGGCGGCTTCACGGCGTCGGACGAACTGAGTCAAAACATCGCGGGCTTTGTGATCAAGTTCTTGGCCGAAGAATTGGCCGCCGGTCGCATCCCGGCGGAGTTTCTGCCGCTGCAAAGTGGCGTCGGCAACGTCGCCAACGCCGTCACCGAAGGCGTCGGCAACAGCCCGGACATCCCCGACTTTTTGATGTATTCCGAAGTCCTGCAGCCGGCACCGTTCAAACTGCTTCGCAGCGGTCGGATGATCGGCGCCAGCGCCTGCGGATTGACGTTGTTGCCCGAGCAGATCCAGGAAATCGTCGACGACATCGATTTTTATCGCGACCGCATCGTGCTGCGTCCGCAAGAGATTTCCAACAACCCGGCGATCGTGCGGCAACTGGGCGTGATCGCGATGAACACCGCGCTGGAAGTCGACTTTTATGGCCACGTCAATTCGACGCACGTGTGTGGCCAGAACATCATGAACGGGATCGGTGGTAGCGGCGATTTTGCCCGCAACGCGTACCTGTCCATTTTCGTCTGTCCCTCGATCGCCAAAGACGGCAAGATTTCGACGATCGTGCCGATGTGCTCGCACGTCGATCACAACGAACATTCGGTGCAAGTGATCGTGACCGAACAAGGCTTGGCCGACCTGCGTGGCGTCGCGCCGCTTCAACGGGCTCGCTTGATCATCGACAACTGCGCCCACCCGATGTACCGGGACACCTTGCATCGCTATTTGGAACAAGCCGGTCCGGCCCACATCCGTCACGACCTGAACCACTGCTTCGACATGCACCGGAACCTGTTGGAACACGGCAGCATGTTGGTGTGAGCCGGCGATCGGCCGACGGACGTCTACTCCAGTTCGCCCAGTTCGAACGACGGCGGCTGGGTCGCGCCGGGTGGGGTCGCGCCGGGCTGGGTCGCGCCGGGCTGGGTCCCGCCGGGCTGGGTCCCGCCGGGTGGGGGCGTCGACGCCGGCGTCGTGCCGGTTTCCTCGTCTTGTTCGACCTGACGAACGCGGACGTGACCACCGGTGACGTCGACGATGCGGACCGACTGGCCGCGCCCGACGGGGCCGCTGATGCTGATGACGTCCAGTTTGTCGTCGCCCACAAGCACGCGTCCGCTGGGAAGCAGCGGCGTGGCCGCGGTCCCGGTGCGACCGACCAGGTCGGCGTACGGCACGCCGCTGGCGGTGATTCGGCCTTGGCCCGGGGAAGCCAGTTCACCGACGCGGCGGTTGAGCATTTGTTGACCCAATCTTGTTCGCGGCCAGATGCGAACCAAACCGGCAAACAAGACCGGCGTGGTGAACACGATGATCGCCAGGAACGTCAAGCCCAGGGCGTAGCTGTGCGTGAAAGCGACGACGATGCAACTGATCCCGCACAATGCCGCTCCGACGCCCAGCAAGCCGCCGCTGGGCACGAAGAACTCCATCATCACCAGGCCGTAAAACAACAACAACAGGCCGAACGAGTAGTACTGTGGCATCACGCGTCACGCCTGCTCCGGTGAGTCCATCGGTTCGACAACGACGCGTGTGCCCAGGACTTCGATGACCCGGACCACTTCGTCGCGTTCGATCGCCTGGCCGTCGCTGACCACGGCGATGATCTGATCTCCGAAACGGGCCTTTCCCGACGGACGCAATGGCGTGGTCGCCTTGCCCGACTGGCCGATGAAATCGGCGTAGTCGGCCAGCCGTTCTTGGCGGTCGATCACCGCGGCGTCGGACGTTTCCATGACCAAGCCGCTCAAGATCGGCAGGTGCGGCATCAGTCGGCGGATCAGCAGGAATCCGACGACCGTGCTGGCTAGACCGCCCAAAGCCATCCAGATGCTTTGCGTCAAGACTTCGACCTGGTAAACGTTTCGCGGTACCACGAACGTCTGACTCATCAGCACGACGCCCAACAGCGTCAAGGCGAGTCCTCCGATGCCGAAGATGCCGAACCCGGGCAACACGAAGATCTCGATGCCGATGCAGACCAGCCCCAGCACGAACGCCAGCAATTCCAACCACTCCGCAGTGCCGTTGAGGTATTGGGTCCAGAAGAAAAACGCGAAGCAGATCATCGACAAAAAACCGGGCAACCCCATGCCCGGCGCGCTGGCCTCGGACGACAACATCATGAATCCGAGCATCAACGCCAAGAACGCCAGACCTTGACGGCGACCGATGTCTTCGACCAAGCGGACCAGGCCCCGATCGGCGGCCGGCGGCGGCAGGCCGTCCAAGCCGATCCGCCGCGCCGCGGACTCGGCCGTCGCCGCGATGCCGTCGATCAGCCCGAGCTCCATGGCGGTTTCCGCCGTCACGCCCTGGCTCAAGTCGATCCGCTCGCCTTGTCGCCAACGGTCCCTCTCCATCTGTTCGTCCTCGGCACCGAAAACCAAGTCGTCCGGCGTCGAATAGCGAACCCGTCCGGTCTTTTTACTCGTGTAGCGATAGACTTGCCGGTCGCGGTCCAGCAGGCCCATGATCAAGCCGGGCGAGCGATTGGTTCGCCGGGCGATCGTTTCGATGAATTCGCGTTGATCCTCGATCTGTCGGCTGTCGATCGCGTCGGCGCCCGCACCACCGAGTCGGCTGTCCGGTGCCATCATCAACGGTTTGCATGCCAGCGCGATCAACGCCGCGTCCCCGCGGGCTTCGGTGCGAACGAATCCGGCCACGGTTTCCAGGGGCGGCTGCGGACTGGCGAACCACGTCGCCAAGCCGGCGCTCTCGCCCAGGCTACCGCCGTCGGTGTCGAACGTGATCAACCAAGTGTTGATCGAATCGCGTCCCAAAGTCGCTTGCAAGTTGCTTTGCCAACGTCGCGATTTGTTCGACGCGATGGACCCGGCGATCTCCAGCAAGACGCCGTTCCGCGGCCCGCGTTCGCCGGCGGCGCCGATGTCGGTGATCGAAGCCAAATCCAAACGCCGAGCGAGTTGGTCCAGCCCCGCGGTATCCTCGTCGCCGGCATCGTCCGTGATGATGTCGGTCGCCATCCGGCCGTCGCGTAGTTCCTCGGCGGTCAATTCGATCGGCTGGCCGGCTGATTTCCACACGTCTTCGCTGATGATTTCGCCGCTGTCGCGGAGCGTTTTCAGTTCGTCGCCCGAGGCGAGCGTCTGGCGACCGTCGATCGTCGTCCCGCGGACCAGCTCGACGGAGCGATCCAGCATCGCGTCGACGACCGACTCGGGGAACAATCCGCGACGTCGCGCGATCGCTTGATACGACAAAGCCACGGTTTCGTCCGGCATTTCCGAATCTTCGGCCACGCCGGTCAGCACCGCGGATTCGCCGACCACCAGTCGTTCGGCCGCCGTCACGATCAACGACGCGTGACCGCCGATGCGGCCACGGACGAAAACGACGATCCTCAGGCGACGCAGGTCACCGGACGTCATCGCGCGGGCGACCCTCAACGCGTCTTCGAAAGCCGTTTGCCCGTCATCGTCGTCGCCGCCACGGATCTGCAGCACGACCGTCTGACGCTCCGTCGGCGGGGTGGCGTCGGCCAGTTCCGCCAGCCGGGCAACCAAAACCGCCGCGTCGTCACCCCGCAGCGGCAGGTCGACGCTGACCAGCACACCGGTCTTGGCCGGCGGCGACGCGTCGTCGTCTTGTGCCCTCAGGCGTGCCGAGGCGAACACTCCCAAAATAACGAACGTCCACACACAGGTCAGCGGCAAGCGGGTCGGCAGCAGACGAGTCATGACGGGGCGATTCATCGTTCAAAGGGAAAGGTCGCTTAGCGGAAAGGCCGCGGCGGTATCCGCGGTTCCATTGTATCGCCCGCGGCGGTTTGACTAGCCCTTGGCGATCATGCGAATCGCTTCGGGCAGCGCCAGGCATTCCTCCTGGAACACCCGCGCCGCCAAGGTTTCGGCCGAATCGTCGGACAAGACCGGACAACTCCGCTGCCAAAGGATCGGGCCGTTGTCGTAAAGATTGTCGACAAAATGCACCGTGCATCCGCTGATTCGGACCCCGCGATCGATCGCCGCTTGATGCACGCGATGGCCGTACATTCCCGCCCCGCCGAAGGCCGGCAGCAGCGAAGGATGGATGTTGATCACGTGTTTTTCGAAATCATCGGGGATCAGAACGTGCTTCAAAAATCCGGCCATCACGACCCACCGAGCCCCGACGTCGCGGCAAGGCTGGAACATCGCGTCGCTGTACCGCCGATCGTCGTCGTACGACGATTTCAACACGACCTTGGTCGGGATGCCCGCGTCGGCGGCGATCCGCAGACCCGGCAAGCCCGCCCGGCTGCCGATGACCAGACGCACGTCGATCGGCAAGCCGTCGCGGTCGCGGTGTTCCAACAAGTTCGCCAGCGTCCGGCCGCCCCCGCTGAGGAACACGGCCAACGGTAATTTTGTCGCGGCTGCGTCGGGATCCGATGACATCAGGCGATGCCGACCTTTCGCACGAACACGTTGCCCAGATCGGACTCGGCCGCCACGGCCCCGGAAAGCGACTGATCGGTCAGTGAATCGGCCAAGGTTTCACTCTTGATCAGTTCCGCGTGTTCGGCGATCGCGACGGCCACCTCGGCTTGGTCGGTGACGATGCCCACGTCGATGCGATCGGTGTAATGGCAATCGATCGACTTGCGTTCGTTTTGGATGATGCGAATCAGGTCTTTGGCGATGCCTTCGCGGCGGAGTTCGTCGGTGACTTCCGTGTTCAGCACGACGACGCAGTCGCGGCCTTGTGCGGCGGCCCAGCCGTCTTTGGCTTGCAGCCGCACTTCGATGTCGTCGCCGTCCAGTTGCACGCTGCCGCCGGGCAGCGTCAGCGTCACGTGACCGTCGCTCTGCAAGCGTCGCAGCAGATCGCTGCCGTCGACCTCGGCGAGTGCCTTCTTGACCGCGGGGACCTGCTTGCCGACTTTCGGACCGAGCCGTTTGAAGTTCGGAACGATGACGTACTTGACGTACCGGTCGCCTTCGGTCGTGTAGTCGACTTGTTTGACGTTCAGTTCTTCGCGGATCAGTTCGTCGTGACTTCGCAGCCAGCCGACTTGTTCGTCCGACGCCAACACGACCTCGACTTGAGACAGCGGCAGACGGACTTTCAACTTGGCGTCCGCGCGGGCGCTGCGTCCCATCGACGCGATTTCACGCAGCAACGACATCGACGCGGTCAAATCCGTATCGATCCGCTCGTCCGCGGCGACCGGGTAATCGCACAGGTGGACGCTTTCGGCGACTGCCGTGCCGGTCGCGGAATCCCCCGATCCGGCGGCCCGGAAGGGTTCGGTCAGACTTTGCCACAGGGTTTCGGCCAGGAACGGGACGAACGGTGCGATCAGCTTGGTGACTTCCAGTAACGTTTCGTACAACGTCCAGTAAGCGTCCGTCTTGTCGGATGAATCCGTCTCGGACGCCCAGAACCGATCGCGACTGCGTCGCACGTACCAGTTGCTCAGTCCGTCGACCAATTTCGTGATCGCTTCGCAAGCGTTGTAATTGTCCAGCACGTCCATGCGATCGGTCACGACCCGGATCGTCTGGTTCAGTTCCGACAAGATCCAGCGATCGATCTCGCTGCGTCGCGACGCCCGTCGATAGCCGGCCGCCCCCGCCAAGCTCTCCGGTTTCAATTGCCGGTCGGCCTCGGTCGGATCGCCCGCCTCGGCGGCTTCCTTCCTCTCGGTGGGATCGAAGCCGTCGATTTCGGCGTAGATCATGAAGAAGCTGTAAACGTTCCAAAGTCGCAGCAAGAATTCCGGGATCGAATCCTTGATGGCTTGTTCGCGGTACTGGATCGCGGTCCAGGGCGTCTGTCCGCTGAAGAAGAACCAACGCATCGCGTCGGCCCCGTAGCGATCAAAGATTTCTTCGGGTTCGCGAAAGTTCTTGTCCTTCTTGGACATCTTTTTACCGTCTTCGCCCAGCATCAACCCCAGCACGATGCAGTTGCGATAGGGATGCGGGTAGTCTTGATCGGTCCGCAAGGCTTGCCCGACCGGTTCGCTGCCCACCGCCACGTCGCTGCCGCCTTCGCCGAACAGCATCGTGCTGATGGCCAGTTGGCTGTAGAACCAACCGCGGGTCTGGTCCAAAGCTTCGCTGATGAAATCGGCCGGGAACTGGTCGCGGAATTGATCGTCGTTTTGATGCGGCCAGCCGTACTGGGCGAACGGCATCGCGCCGCTGTCGTACCAACAATCGATGACTTCGGTGACGCGTTTCATCCGCGCCCCGTCGGCGAAGGGCGAATCGTAGGTGACTTCGTCGATGTACGGCTTGTGGACTTTCAGGTGCTCGGACAATTTCGGGCGGGCCGCCTTGGCTTCCTCCCAGGCTTCGGTGCCGGTGATTCCCGGCTTTTGCATCAGTTCGTCGTAGGAACTGATCGCTTCGGCGCGGCCGGTCTGTTGGCAAACCCAGATCGGCAACGGCGTTCCCCAGTAACGTTCGCGGGACAACGCCCAGTCGACGTTGCTGGCCAGGAAATTGCCGAAGCGTCCGTCACGGATGTGTTCGGGTTGCCAACCGATTCGCGAATTGTTCTTCAGCATCAAGTCGCGAAACCGCGTCGTGCGAATGAACCAGCTCTGCCGCGGATACTGGATCAGCGGGTCTTCGCTGGCACGCCAACAGAACGGATACTCGTGCAAGTACTGATCCAGCAGCAACAGTCGCCCGCGTTCTTTCAGCATTCGTGTGAGCGGCTTGTCGGCGTCTTTGACCCACACGCCGAGGACGGCCGAAAGTTCTTTGTCCTCGGCGACTTCGCGGGTGAACTTGCCGTCGGGACCGACCGCGCACAGCAATTCCGGGCGATCGTCTTCGGTGAAACGCAAGCGTTGTTGCACCAAGACCTCGTGGTCGACTTCGCCGAACGCGGGGGCTTGGTGGACCAGCCCGCTGCCGCTGTCGGTCGTGACGAAGTCGGCCGCGACGACGCGCCAGTAAAGATGCTCTCCGCCACCGTCCACCAGATCACCGACCGGATCGGCCAGCATGTTTTTGTAGACCGCAAACGGCGGCTCGTAACGTTTGCCGATCAGATCGCCGCCGGTGATCCGTTCGATCTCGGGCAAGTCGCGTTTCAGCTTCGCGGCGATCGTTGCGACCAAGTCCGTGGCGATCACCAATTCGCCGCCGGTTTCGTCGTCGCGACAAACGCTGTAGGACAGTTCCGGATGCACCGCGGCGAACATGTTGCTGGGCAACGTCCACGGCGTCGTCGTCCAGACCACCAAGCTCCGCTGCGGCTGATCGACCAGCGGGAACAACACGTACACGCTCGGGTCGGCGACTTCGCGGTAACCCTGCCCGACTTCGCCGGCCGACAGCGCCGTGCCGCCTTGTGCCCACCACCAGACGATCTTGTGGCCTTGGTAAAGCAGTCCGCGATCGAACAAGTTTTTCAGACTCCACCAAACACTCTCGACGTAGCTCTGGTGATACGTCACGTAGGCTTGGTCCAGATCGACCCAAAAGCCCAGCCGGCGGGTCAGTTGTTGCCACTGTTGGATGTAACGAAAGACGCTCTGTTCACACTTTTGGATGAACGGTTCGACGCCGTAGTTTTCGATTTCTTCTTTGCTGTGGATGCCCAGTTCCTTGCCGACTTCGACTTCGACCGGCAACCCGTGGGTGTCCCAGCCCGCCTTTCGCTCGCAGCGGAATCCCCGCATGGTCTTGTAACGCGGAAAGACGTCCTTGATCGCTCGGGTCAAGCAATGCCCGGGGTGCGGCAGCCCGTTGGCCGTCGGGGGGCCTTCGTAAAAAACGAACGACGGCGCTTGGGCGCGACCGGCCAGGGATTTCTGGTAGATGCCGTGCTCGTCCCAAAAATCCAAGACGGACTTTTCCAGCTCGGGAAAATTGGGGCTGCCGGCGGGGGCACGAAAGGGACTGACAGAAGCGGGCATCGCGGAAACAGCATCCAGGCGTCAGGGCGGTCGAAAGCACACTGTTTTAAAGGCAGCGGCACGATTTCGTCAGCCCACGACGCCCAGCCGCCGCCGGGCCGCCGTGGGATTCGAAGCCGTCCGGCTAGCCCAAGCCGCTGACGCCCCAGCCCTGCCGGTACTCGCGTCGCACCAGTCGGCTCGCTTCGGCGTGATTGGAAAACACCAGGCGTTGCGAATCCCAGTCCAGCCATTGTTTCGCGTGCCGATCGGCCAGCGCCCCGACCAACACGGTCTCGGTCAACGGCCCGCCGTGGCTGAAATCGCCGCACGACTTTCGGCCTTCCAGGATCGCGTCGACCCAGTCGTGATAGTGATCTTGTGGCGGCAGATCTTTCGGATAACGGCTTTCGGGGAACCCCGAATCGGACAGCACGACCGGCATGCCTTGGCGGTAGTTTTTAAAGATCTGTCCTTTTTCGCCGATCCAACAACTGCCCGATTGGGGAAGCTTGTCCGTGCCATCGGGCAACCGGATTCGCGAGGCGTCCGGCCGCAGGTCGCCGTCGTGCCAAGTCACCTTCACGGTCTCGCCCGCGGTGCGATCGGTGCCCGGGAAAATCAGTTCCACTTGGCGTCGTCGTCCCCAAGTCGGTCCGTCGCTGCCGGCCGTGGTCTGGCGGACCCGCAAGGGAGCCGTCAGACGCAGCGCGTCGAACGTCGGATCGAAGTGGTGGCACCCCATGTCCCCCATTTCCCCGACGCCGAAATCGAACCACGCCCGCCACGTCTTGGGATGATACGTGTTTTCCAGGTAAGGACGGGGATCGCGGACGCCCAGCCACAGGTCCCAATTGAAATCGCGGGGGACCGGGTCGCCCTGGGCCCGCAGCTCGGTGTTCTTGGGCCACCAGCTCAACGGTTTGTTTTCCCAGATGATCACCTCTTTGACTTTTCCGATCGCCCCGCTGCTCAAGAGTTCGACGGCGGTTCGGCTCGCGATGCTGGAACGGCCTTGGTTGCCCAACTGAGTGACGACGCCCGCCGAGGCCGCCTCGCGGGTGATCACGCGGCACTCGTGCGGCGTCGAGGCCATGGGCTTTTGCAGATAAACATGTTTGCCGGCGCGGATTGCCGAAACCGCTTGAGCGGCGTGAATGTGGTCGGGGGTCCCGATCGTGACGGCGTCGAACCGGTCGGCATGAGTCGCCAACATTTCCCGCCAGTCGACGTGAGTCGTCGCGTCGGGGTGGTCGCCGGCGGCTTGTCGCAGCGGGCCTTGGTCGACGTCGCACAAAGCGGTGATCTCCACCGCCGGGTGGCTGGCGACCGATCGCATCGTGGATCGGCCCATCCCGCCGACCCCGATGCAGCCGACCCGTAATTTCGAATTCAAGTCGGCGCCACGCAAAAAGGCGGGCGCGGCCATCGCGGTCGTGGCGACGGCCGACTGCGCGATGAAGCGGCGACGGCTGGTGGCGGCTTCGGTAAAGGTGTTTCGCATCTTTGAATTCATCAACCGAGGGAAAGGCGGGGGCGGGGATTCACCGAACCGACAGGGTCGTCCTCCGCTGGCGAAGGGAACCGTGTCCGGCGGTGTTTCGGGTCCCACAGTTTAACGGGAACGACGCGTCGGCTGGGGCCGTCGCGATTCCTCGGGGGGGCGAGTCATACGCTGGCGCCTTCGACCTTCGTCCGGCGGTTCGGCGTCCGCCGGGAAGTATTCAGTCGCCGGCCGCCGCGGGCGAACTCGTGGCGGCTGAGCGGTGCGAACTGGTCGGTGACGTCGTCGTAGATGTGATGCGTGATGGCGATCGTGTCGCGGGTCAAGTCGATCTCGTTGAACGAATTCTTTTCTTTCTCGCGACCGCGACCCCGCCGCGACGTGCTCGTCCCGCACTGCACGATCACGATGCCGTGCTCGCGACCGGCGGCCGGGTAAAAGTCCAAGGTGTTGCCGATGTACGCGCGGTGAAGATGGCCGCCGAGAATCAAGTCGACGCCGAGTTCGACGAACAGATTGATCGCCCGTTTGGCTCGGGGCATGGTCTGATCGTGCAGATAATCCGGTGCCGGCGCGAAATGGTGATGCGCCACCACGATGCGGGCACAGTCCGCCGGGGCGTCGCGAAAAGCCTCGCGGCAATAATCCAGCTTCGACGAATGCAAGCGTCCGTTGCTGATCGCCGATCGCGGGGCGGTGGAATCGAGGCCGACGAAAATCGATTCGGGCGTCTTCAGGACCGTGTTCAGGTCGCGGTCGACGAATTTTTGGTAGTAGCGGTGGGGGTCGTAGAAGCGTTCAAAGATCCGGTACAGCGGGACGTCATGGTTGCCCGGAACGATGATCCGCGGGACGTCGGGCAATCGGTCGATGAATCCCGCGGCTTGCTCGAACTCCTCCGGCTTGGCTCTTTGCGTCAAATCGCCGCTGATGACCAGCACCTCGGGGCGGATCTCCGGCACCGCCCGCAACAGGGCTTCGCCGACTCGGCTCAAGTAGGGCGGTCCGAAATGCAGGTCGGAGACGTGCAGAATTTTCATGGCATCTTGTCGGCTGGCTTTGCAAAGGTCGTTGATCGACGATCGTCCGATCGGTCGATTCCCTTGATCCCGCAATCCCTGTTCCTAATCCCGCAATCCCTGTTCCGATCGCCACCCGCGGCGTCGCGTTTTGCCGGCGGCTCGCTAAGCCAAAATGGGATGAATGATGTTTCCCTCCACGTCGGTCAATCGGAATTCGCGACCTTGGTAACGGTAGGTCAACTGTTCGTGATGGATTCCCAACAAGTGCAGCAACGTGGCGTTCAAATCGTGCACATGAACCGGATCGTTGGCGATGTCCATGCCGAATTCGTCCGACGTTCCGTGGCTGACACCGCCCCGCACCCCCCCGCCGGCCAACCAGACGGTGAAGGCGTCTTTGTGATGGTCACGGCCGCCGTTTCCTTCGACGTCGCCCTGGCTGAGAGGTGTGCGTCCGAATTCGGAGCCCCAAATGATCAACGTGTCTTTCAAAAGGTCGCGTCGTTTCAAGTCCTTGATCAACGCCGCCATCGGTCGATCGACTTGTTTGCACTTGGGCGGCAATCGACCGGCCAAGTTGCCGTGGTGATCCCAGTCGCTGTCGTAAAGTTCGATCAGTCGCACGCCGCGTTCGACCAAGCGCCGGGCCAGCAAGCAGTTGTTGGCAAAGGAGGCCTTGTCCGGTCGGGCGCCGTACAGATTCAACGTCTCCTCGGTTTCGTCGTCGATGTTCATCAAGTCGGGCACGGAAGCCTGCATCCGGTACGCCATCTCGTACTGCGCGATCCGCGTCGGAATCTCGGGGTCGCCGGTGGCACCGTGGTGTTGCCGGTTCAACGTCCCCAGCGCATCCAAGGCCCGCCGCCGATCGTCGGGTCGATGTCCGGCCGGACTGGAAAGGAACAGCACCGGATCACCTTGCGAACGAAACTGGACGCCTT
>CAYVRC010000048.1:0-33852 GCA_964453205.1 uncultured Pirellulaceae bacterium
AATCCAAGTCCAGACCGATTCTCAAAAATCTTGCACCGACCCGTGAACGGTTACCATCGTGACTCGCAGGATGACTCCCAAGGATCCCAGCGAACATCGTATTGCCAGCAAATCATCCCCGCGCACGATCTCCTCGACTGCCGCTTTCCCGGACTGCGGGTGATATCGTGCGATCCGCACGCCGGTAACGAAATGTGAAAGCGAGTGACGACCGGAACCATGAGTCCCCGTGGAAATCGCGCCGGCGATCGATTGTTCGGCAATGAAACCGACCGAAGGCAACGTCTTCCCGTGCCGCTTCAACTCCTCCAAAACTTTCTTGATCTGACAGCCACCACCAATGTGGACGCGGTCCCCTTCGATGGTCACTTCGTCGAGATGACGCAAGTCCAGCACAATCGAATCGGCTTGGATCACGTCGCTCCATGAATGGAGACGTCCGATGACTCGAATTCGTTCGGTCCGCACGCGATTCAGAATTTGAATCACCTCTGCTTCGCATCGAGGCTCATGCAGTTCTTCGGCGGCAACCCGCACGTTTGCACCAAAGTTTTCCGGTTGATGCGTTCGCTTTCTGGACGGAGTGTCCATGACGGTAAACTCAAGATTGATTTTCGCGGGTTGTCGCTTTCCCAGCCGAGGCGAATGAATCGACGACTAGGGCGTAGAGTTCAATGTACCCACACTCTGGGCAACGGTACGGTTCGAGCCGGAAACACTCTTTGGGGTCGATCCGAACGCCATCCAATGCGAAGCCACGCGATTTTTTCGGCGAACCGTCACACCAAGCGGTCAACCTGTGGGATGAATCCGGGAATCCCGAGAGAAAACCGGCCTTCATCTTTGATGCGCATTTCGGGCATTGTTTATCGCTTTTACCCATGCCGAGTCCCCATCCGTACGTTCCGAAGATGCTCTCTTGTTCCAAGGCGAGAAGCGACATCGACTACCAACATGATGAAGCCGATGGAAAGTAACATCCAATTCGGACCCAGTCGAATCGTCGCGAATTCCTGGATTAAATCGCTTTCTCACGTTCGGCGAGATGTCGCCGTTCGACGAGAACCTCCTCTTCTAAAGACAAAAGTCTGGCGGGGATCGACCGGAATTTCTGGATTCGGGCACGCTCAACTTCGCAATCCGGCACATTTCGCTTTTTTTCGGTCTTTCCGCGGTTCGACCGGGCTCTTTCGCTGTCATTCAAACTCAGGCGAGATCGTTGGATCACCACTACGAATCAAGGCGACAAAATGGGCAGCCACTTTTCTTTAGAATCAGGACCGCAGTATCGCCCTTCGGTCCAAGCGACAGTCTCACAATCTCATCTTTGCAGCAGTCGCTGAAGGAAACGGCGACGAGCGTCCAATCGGCTTGTCTTTTATCGAGTTGCGGAATAGACCGGACGTCGCACCTGGCGATGGTTCTCAAATGATTTCAGAGCTGCGATTCGATTGCGAGTCGCGGGATCCATAAGCAAATTCAAAAATTAAACCCGCCGCGGTGCTTGAAAACGGAACAGTCTCGCATCGGAAGATCGTGACCAATGCGAACCCTATTTTGAATGTATCATCTTACGACAGCAACGCTTTTGTTCTGGACGCCGGAACATGATCTTGCCCCAAGTCCGTCCCGACTTTCGAAAACAATCGCTCAAGAGAATCGTTCGTCTTCATTGGATCATGAGCATCGGTGTGACGATTCTGATTGCGTTTCTGGTCACTCACGCGGCGATCGGACAATCCGTTCCACGCAATCAATTCGCGAATGAGATGCAGGATGAATCGCAAGGGTTTCGATCGACACGCACAAACAATGTCCACCCTCGGCCAAAAGCGAACACGGAGATGCAGGCAGATTTCACGAGACCGAGATTGGGCGCGCGGGAAGATGACACGGAACTGACTCGCCTGCGGAAACAGAGACTGAAGTCGGCTGCCGCGTTGGCTGTTGTTCAGCGCGCGAGATATTTGGCCAAATCCGGCACTCTCGATGCCTTCGCGGATTCTTTGGATCGCCTTCTTCAAGCCTACTTAAGCCTCGCGGAAACGGATGAACATCGTGCCGAAGTCTTCGCGAATCTATGGAACCATCTCTTGGATCTGGACCGATTTTCCCAAACCCGGCTTGAGGTTGGTATGGGAACGGTAGCCGAGGCAGCGCACGCAAGATCCCTCACTCTTCACGCCGTCATTCCGATGCGTCGGAGCGAAGCCGGCTTTGCCGCGTCGAAAGCAATCGGCGGCCGACTGACTCCGTTGCGTTTGTTCGCGGACAATCAGAATGCCGTCACTGAGTTGAAGATTGATCGTCCTGACCTAAAACTGAACGAATCGCTGAAGGATTTTTCAAAAACCATTCCCGCGATCGTGCAGCCACATCCCCTCATTCATTGCAACTCGCCCGGTGCAATTCCGCAGTGGAGACCTTTGTTGTGTGGCCATCGCGTCATTCGATGGGCGATGGCTCCATGCTTGCCACGGTTCAGGCGTTGGAGGCACTTCTGCACTCAGTCTTGGCTGTTGAAAACAACCCGGAAAAAAACGCCGGCGAGTCCTCGACGAAGCAGCCACATACTCGAAGCAGCTTGTTGAAAGAGCGCAGGTAGGCCTGACGCACGGAACCGGTCGTCCTGAAGATCAGGCTCTTGCAGATTTTCTCCAAAGCGATATTCAAATTCAAAAGCTTGAGAGCGATCCGTACAAGCCGGCAAGGGGCGACCGATCAACTGCCAGCCGGTGCTCCTCGGCTGATTCGCCCCAGAGACTCGTGCCGAGGTGATTCCCTCGCTCGATCCTCCGACGAACTCGGAGCTTTTTCAAATTGTGAAACTTCGAACCGTAAAGCGTGTCCGCGCGCGGTGCTACTGTCGTTCGTCGAACATCGTGGCCGTCCACGACAGGTTATCGATTTGCAGTTCGACGCGGGGCGGATCGATCTTTTTGACCGTAATGTTCAACACTTGGTCGCCGGCACGGAGCACTTTCGTCTGATCACCGATCCTCAAGATCACGCGAGGAACCCCGACGTCAGCGAAACCGAGCACGGTGACCTGCGATGCGGTCGCCGCACCGTCGGAGAACAAGGTGTCGGGGCTGGGGTTGTCAGATCCCACGTACGGGTATTCGAAGGGGTTTTTCCGATCCGGATTGACGGGTCGAAAATCGCGGGTCGCCGGCGTGGCGGTCAACGAAGCAACGTTTTCGTCATCGCCAGGCCCCGCGGATGCCGGACGCACCGCGGCGCGCAGCGTTTGCAAAGATTCCGTCGACGAATCACATCCGCTGACAAGCAACGCGCCGATGCAAAGGCCGGCGATAGCCGCGACGGTTCGCGACGGGTTGCGAACGATTCGCATCATGGCACCACCACTTCCACCAAAACGGGTTCAAAGGCGTCATCGGGATCCGGGATCGCCCCTTGCGGCCGAGGGTGAGTCGTTTCGGAAACGATTGTCGACGGCCGAATCGCTTCGGCGCCGCCGAAGTCGTAGCGAACCTCCGCGGGATACCCCTCCATGCCGAAACCGCCGAGCATCTCCAATTCGCGAGAGCCGCCGTTGACCCGGGGCCGCGGGTGATGGTTCGGACAATAAGGATCTTGGCAGCAAGGCAGTTGGGACTGTGACGTGGCATAGGGAATCGCATCGAGCTGCATCCCGGTAACACAAGCGGCTCGTTGCTGACGTAAGTTGCCGTGATCAAAGGGGGTGACCAATTCGGGTTTCAGAAACACGATCAGTTCGCTTTCTCGCACGGTCGTGTCGTGACTGCGGAACAGCTTGCCCAAGTACTTGATGTCTTTCAGGTACGGCACACCGCTGACATTCTCGACGACGTTCTTTTGTCGTAATCCGCCTAGCGCGAAGACTTGACCGTTACCGACGCGGAGCGTGGTGGTCGCGTTGCGGCTGTCGATGATCGGAAAGTTGCCCTCCTCGGTGAAGCCGACGACGACGCTGAACTCCGGCGCGACTTGCATTTCGATCGTTCCGTCGGGACCGATCCGCGGCTTGACTTTCAGCTTCACGCCGGCGTCTTCGAATTGGACCTGAGCGACGACGGCGACGCTGTTTTCGGCGGCCGGCTCGATGGCGATGATCGGGACACGTTGCACGATGTTGATTTCCGCTTCGTGACGATCGCCGACGGTGATCGACGGGTCGGCCAGCAATTTGGACTCGCCACTGTTGTCCAATGCGTGCAGCAGGGCGCTGATGGTGGCGCGATCATTGATGCTGCGGATGGCCAAGTTGGCGGCACCGGCCGACGCCAAAGTTTGGTCCGCGAAGAAATTGGTGGTCGCGTCGGCCGCGTTGCGAAACAAAAACTCTTCACTGTTCAAAAGTCCGGTAATGCCGGAACTGTGGGGAGACACGTTCCAGTTGATGCCGAGACGTTCGACTTCTTCGATCGAAACGTCGTAGATCAAGGCGGTGATTCGAACCTGCGGACGGGGACGATCGAGTTGGCGGATCGCTTCTTCGGCGATCCTGAGTTGTCGGGCATCGCCACGGACCATCACGCGGTTTTCTTCGACGTAAACCGCCACGGTGGCGTTGTCGGCCAGGATGGCTTCCAGCGATTCTTGCATGTGTTCGGCTTCGGTATAGTCCAATCGAAAGATGCGAATCTCGTCGCTGCCGCCGCCGATCGGATCGTTTTCGAAGAACGCCCCGTCGATCCGCCGAGTCAGCTCGCCACCGTTGTCGTTCGGGACGTTATGGACGGGGGCGTTCTGATGATGCTGATTTCGGCTGCCGGTGTTGGCAGTCGTCGCGGCCAAGTCGTCGAAGAACGACTTCACCTTGGCGACGCGGTCCGGGTAGTCTTTGATCAAGACTTGTGTGCCACCCAGGTCGACGATTTGACCGCGTTCGCTGATCAACATCCGTGCGGCTTCCAACAACCCGTCCGCGTTGTCGTTGGGCGGAACCCGCAAGGTCTGCGAGACAAAGCCGGGGTCGTCGCTGCCGATCTCATCGGCCGACAGAATGATCAGGCTGTTGCCGGTCTGACGGTAGCCGTAGCCGGATGCCGACAGGATCGCCGAGAGCACTTCGCGGAGCGGTGTTTCGTGGAAGGTACCGCTGACGTCCCCGGTGACCGCTTCGCCGGCGACGATGTTGATTTGCCACAGATCGCTGAGCAAAAACACAACTTCTTGCAGCGGAGTTTTGCGGAACGTGACGGTTCCCGGTCGTTCCAAAGCTTCGGCGACCGAAGTCGGCGCCAAGGGCGACGGCGTCGCGGCGTCGGTCGGTGCGGCAGACGTATCGGCGGGATGCGGAGTCTGGTCGACGATGCCGACGGGTTTCATTGACAGTCGTCGGGGCGTCGAAGCTGCGCGGACGCTGGCCGCCGGTGCGCCGTCGGTGGGGATGACATTCACGGGGGGGCGCCAGAGTGTCGAGCGGCCCTGTTCATCCACACTCGGATCGACCGCGTCGGCGCGGCCCGACGTTTCACCCGCCGTGATCGGCTTGGGGCGATTCGGGACCGACGAAAACGCCGGCAGGTCTTGCGCCGAAATCCGGACGTCGGCGGTGATCATCAGGCAGCACAACGTCAGCAACGACCACACGCGAGCGAGCCGATGGCTGTCGCTCGGGCGGCAAGGCTGTCGTTTCGGGTCGTGGTTGCCATCCATGGCGAGATCACAATCAGCGGAAGGTCGGGGCCGGTCGCCGGGAGCGTTGGCCCGCGGCGGCGAATTCTTCTTCGGGTTCTTCGGGTGCCACAGTCAGTCCGAAAACGGTCAATCTCAGTTCGATCGCCGCGGGGGCTTCGGGTTTTCCGGTGGGCAACACGTTCATGCTTCGCGTCGACGCGAACCAACCCTCCTGAGCGATCGAAGCGATGATGTCTTCGATCGATCCCAAAGTTCCGTCGGCTCTTAATTCCACGTCGTGGCTGTGCAGAACGTACTCGGATTCTTCTCCGAATTCGGGCATCGCGTCGGCGAGAGGGTTGTCGCCGCTTGTCGCCCAAGGGCGAACGATGCCGGTGTGAACCTCCAGGCTGCGAAGCCGGCCGCCGTGGCGACGGACGATTTCAACGAGTTGTTCCCGAACAAGATCCTTCGTTTCGGGGTTGATCGATCGCGTATTGAGCGAATTCAGTTTTTCGTTCAGATTCTCCTCGATTTGAATCAAACGTTCGCTGCGGTCGCGAATCTGTTTCAATTCCCCGTGCAGTTCGTCGAACTCCGCGACTTCCCTGCGAAGCTCAAAGTATTCATCGACCCAAGGGATGCCCAAGGCGATGATGGCACCCAAACTTGCAGTTGCCACGATTAATCGGGTTATTCGACTGTCGAGTTTCATCGTGAGGATGCCTCCTCGGCTTTGGCATTTTGTCGGCCGGCCATCGTCAAACCGATCAAAAAGCGGATGCTGGAACCTTGGGGACCAGGATTGGTGGCTTTCAGGGCGACTTGGCTGATGCCGGGAAGTTTTCGGAGGCTGCCGACCAAGTCATAGACCATCAGTTCCTCGGTGACCGAACCGTCCAGCAAGATCTCGTCGCCGGCTTCGACGTGAAAACTGTTCAGCTTGGCTTCGTCGGGCAAGCTTTGGGTGATGTGGCGAATCGTCTGATCCCAAAGCGGCTCATCGGTGGCCTTTTCGATGACGACGAGGTGATCGATCAGCTCGCGTCGGGCGGCCAATTTGGACATCCGAACTTGGGTCAGCCGGACCTGGTCTTGAATGATCTGGCGGCCGTGATCGACCGAAGCGACCAAACGCCGTTGGTGTGAAACGAGCGCGAACGAAATCGCCAGGAACGACATCGCCGCGACGACCGGCCAAGACATCCGCAACGCCCGGGAGGTCGGCGAAAGGTCGGGAGCACGGCGAACGTGATCAAACAGATCCGGGACTTCTTCGACGGGCGTGCCGATCAACAGCGGCAGCACCGTGGCCACGGCCGCGGACGCCCCGTGGCGGCGCGCCGATTCGGCGACCCGGTACAACCCGGCGATTTCGGGAATCTCCAGAATCGAAGCCCGGATGTTGCGAGATTCGTCGAACAAATTCACCGCGCGTTGAGATTTTTCCGTCGAGCCGCACAGCAACAGGTCTTGCAATTCGCCCGTTTTCAACCGGCGGTGACGCTGACAAAACCGGCGTAGCCGTTGCAAGTGATTCTCCAGGGCCGCGCGGAAACCTTCATCGGTGTTCGCGGCCGCCGGGCGGTAGTCCAGCAAAAGGCGCCCCTCGTGAGCGATTCCGACGTCCCATTGCCGGCCGGTGCCGTCGGCGATCAACACCGGGGCTTCTTGGCACAGCCCGGCGTGACCGACCAGTCGCGAAAGGCTGTTCAGCGACGGTTCCAGCCAGCTGACCTCCAGATCGCTGGCCCGAAAGGCGTCGTAGACGGCTTCGACGACCGTCCGGTTCGCCACGCCGGTGATCGCGTAGTCGACCATCGGTTCCAGACGTGATCGACTCGATCCGGTGACTTTTTCTCCCGGCCCGAGTTGCAGATACCTTGGAATGCGAGTCGCAAGGGTCTCCAGTTCCGCATCGACTTCCCGCGGATTGCCCGTGGTGATCCGGGTGACGCAGAAATCTCCGTCCAGCGACGCGACGACTTGGTGGCGACGCATGCCGTGACGCTCGACCAGTTCGGTCAAGCCGGCGACCAAATCGTCCCGTGCCGCGGGGTTCAACCAGCCGTCGGGGCGGTCGCAATGAATCGCGTCGATGTCAATGTCATAACCGCCACCGTCCCCGGGGGTCGCGATCGCGACCCGCAGGAGGTGGTTTTCGATTCGCAGTCCGAAGCGTCGGTCTGCGTCCTGGTTGGATTTGTGATGGTGCATCGGCGACAAAGATTTCGGTGGGGCTTCCGAAGAAACCTAGGTCGCCGATCGCGGCCGGGACGGCCCGTCGTGATAAAGATCTCAGTTGACCCATCTTCTCTAAATCCATAACCTTCAGTGGTAGAACAAGTTACGGCTGCCGGGCCGAGGTCGAACTGGCACTTCACCGGCAGGCCTGCTAAAGATGCATTTCGTCTAGACCTCTCAACCGATCGATTCGGCACCGCTGGCCAGCCGTCCCGTCGATCAAACTGCAATCAACTATGCCCATTTTGGAAAGAATTTGGGATGCCCTCGGTATCCTGTTCGGCGGACTTTTCGGTTCGTTCGACCGCCTGTTCACGTCATTGTTCGGCTCCGCCAACGCCCGTCAGGTCGGCAAACTTCAGCAGCGCGCCGATCGGATCACGGCGCTCGAGCCGAAATACAAGGCGATGTCGGATGAAGAACTGCGGGAACAGACCACGCTGCTCCGCAAACGACTCCGCGACGGCGAAACCCTGGACGACATTCTCGAAGAAGCCTTTGCCGTCTGTCGCGAGGGCAGCGTGCGTCACCTCGGCATGCGGCACTACGACGTGCAACTGATCGGCGGCATGGTGCTGCACAGCGGCGCGATCGCCGAAATGGTCACCGGGGAGGGCAAGACCCTGGTCGCCACGTTGCCGACGTACCTCAATGCGCTCGAAGGCAAAGGCGTTCACGTCATCACGGTCAACGACTACTTGGCTCGTCGTGACATGGAATGGATGGCACCGCTGTTCATGAACTTGGGTCTGACGATCAACGCGATCCAGCAAGGCATGTCGATCGCCGAAAAGCAAGCCGCTTACGCGTGCGACATCACCTACGGAACGAACAACGAATTCGGTTTCGATTACCTCCGCGACAACATGCGACCGGCCGCCAAGGGCGACAACCGGTTTCCCCCCGAGGCACAACAATGCCAAGGCCCGCTGAACTACGCCATCATCGACGAGGTCGACAATATTTTGATCGACGAAGCGCGGACGCCGTTGATCATCAGCGGCCCGGCCGACTTGGATCTCGGACGCTACGCCGAAGCCGACCGCGTGGCGCGTCAACTGACCAAAGAAACCCACTTCACGGTCGATGAAAAACAACACAACGTGACGTTGACCGACGACGGCGTTCGCAAAGCGGAAGAACTGGCCGGCGTCGAGAGCTTTTACACCGCGGGCAACATGGAATGGCCGCACCTGATCGACAACGCGCTGAAAGCCCACTTCCTTTACAAACGCGACGTCAATTACGTCGTCAAAGAAAAGCAGATCATCATCGTCGACGAGTTCACCGGCCGCCTGATGGAAGGCCGCCAATGGAGCGACGGGCTGCACCAAGCCGTCGAAGCCAAAGAAGGCGTGCCGATCAAGCAGGAAACGCAAACGTTCGCCACCGCATCGCTGCAGAACATCTTCAAACTGTACAAGAAGCTGGCCGGCATGACCGGAACGGCGATGACCGAAGCCGACGAGTTCTGGAAGATCTACAAACTCGACGTCGTCGCGATTCCCACCAACCGCGAACTTCAGCGGCTCGAACACCCCGATCTGATCTACCTGACCGAGAAAGACAAATACGCGGCCCTGGCGGACGAAGTCGAACGCACCCACAAATGGGACGTGCTGACCGTCAAGGACGGCAGCGAATTTTGGGGCCATATCGAAAGTGAAGACGACGACGAAATTCGCATCAAACTCAAAGGCGAAAAGCTTGTCGAGAACGTGCCGAAGTCAAAGATCACGAAGGTCGAACGACACGGCCGCCCCGTTTTGGTCGGTACCGTCAGCATCGAGAAAAGCGAGCGACTTTCCGAATTGCTGGAACGTCGCGGCATCAAACACAACGTCTTGAACGCCAAAAACCACGGCCGGGAAGCCGAAATCGTGTCGCAAGCCGGTCGCCTGGGCGCGGTCACCATCGCCACCAACATGGCCGGTCGGGGCACCGACATCATCTTGGGCGGCAACCCCGAAACCATGGCTTGGGCGCAACTGCAACACGAATACCCCACGCGACTGGAAGTCCCCGACGACACCTGGAACACGCTGGTCCAAGAGATCGACGAACGCGAAAAAATGTCCGAGGAAGGCGAGATCGTTCGCGAAATCGGCGGGCTTTACGTCGTCGGCACCGAACGTCACGAATCGCGTCGGATCGACTTGCAGCTTCGTGGTCGTTGCGGACGTCAGGGCGACCCGGGATCCAGTCGCTTCTTCTTGTCGTTGGAAGACGACTTGATGCGAATCTTTGCCGGTGACTTCGTCAAAAGCATGATGGAACGACTGGGAATGAAGGAAGGCGAGGCGATCGAATCGTCCTTGGTCACCCGGCGGATCGCGGCGGCGCAAAAGAAAGTCGAAGAACGCAACTTCGAAATTCGCAAAAGCCTGCTGGATTACGACGAAGTCATGGACGAACAACGCAAGCGGGTTTATCGCTATCGACAAAACTTGTTGGACGGACACAGCAGCCGCGAAATGGTGTTGGAACTGATCCGCGGACAGATCGACAAGTTCGTCGAAACATTCTTGGACCCCAATTACGGTCCCGAATCCTTCGCCGCGTACGCCGGCGGACAACTGAAATGCCAGTTGGATCCGCGGGAATTTCGCAACATGGATTTCGAAATGGCCGAGTCCTACGCCAAGGATCAAGCCGAACGGGCGTCGGAAGTCACCGTCGCCGAAGCGGTCGAGGAAAACTTGCCCGAAGGCATGGAAGACGAATGGAACTGGAAGGCGTTGGCCCACTGGGCCAACACGCGGCTGGAAGCCAACTACCAGGACCACCAACTGAAACGACTCGAACGCGACGAGATGATCGATCAATTCGTCGCCAAGGCGCACGAGTTGGTCGAAAGCACGGACCTGAGCGAAGGTGCTCCGCTGTTGGACGCGGATTTCGGACTGCGAACCCTGTGCGCGTGGATGCGGCACAAGTTCGGTATCGAAACGACACCCGATGAGTTCCGCGACGTCGAAGATCGCCGCCAAGTCGCCGCCACCCTGATGCAACGTGCCGAGCAGGCTTACGCCGACAAGGAAGCCGAGTACCCGGTGCTAACCGGTATCTCTCGCTTCACCGAAAAACAAGGCGCTCAGGTTTCCCTGGACCGCGACGGCTTGGTCGATTGGGTCCGAGGACGCTTCGAAGTCGAACTCGGCGTGGACGA
This sequence comes from uncultured Pirellulaceae bacterium, assembly GCA_964453205.1. Lineage (GTDB taxonomy): Bacteria > Planctomycetota > Planctomycetia > Pirellulales > Pirellulaceae > Crateriforma. The sequence continues at coordinate 11,021 of CAYVRC010000048.1, forward strand.
TGTCAAACTGAATCGCGACGACTTGAAGACTCAACTGGTTCACTACAGTCGCGACGCCATCGGCGACATCGGATCACAGACCAAGGTCGCCGAAGAAAAGCTGAATCAGCTGTTCGGCGACGCCGACGACGCGACGACGGCCTCGGTCGCCGCCGGCGGCAACGGAACGCTGGCGAACTTGGCCGACTGGTTGGAAAAAGATCTGAACCACCACACGCCCCGCGAAGACTTGGCGAGAATGACGCGGCAGGAAATGAAGCTGACCGTCAGCGGCGCGCTGGACGATCGCTTTCATCCCGAAATGAGGCGGATGGAACGACACATCCTGCTGAACATCGTCGACGAAGCGTGGAAAAACCACTTGTTGACCATGGATCATCTGCGCAGCAGCGTCGGGCTGAAAGGCTACGCCCAGATGGACCCCAAGGTCGAATACAAACGCGAAGGCATGCGGCTGTTCGATTCGATGTGGGAAAACATCGGCGAGCGGGTCACGGATCTGATCTTTCGCATGGAATCGTTCAACGACGATTTCATCCGCAGCACCTGGGTCGACGCCCGCACCGACAAAGCTTCCGCGCCGACGCCGCAGCCCTCCAGCCGCAATCAACAGGTGGCCCAACAAAGCAACGAATCCGGTGACGGCGAGGCACGCCCCGAACCGATTCGCCGAAAAGGTCCACGCATCGGTCGCAATGATCCGTGTCCGTGCGGCAGCGGCAAGAAATACAAGTCTTGCTGCATGAAGAAAACGGTGGAGTGATCCTGGCCAACCTTCTCTACCTGATCGCGTTGGCGGCCGGGTCGCCAGTGATTCTGTACCGAATGATTCGGCACGGACGCTACCGACGCGGGGTTCGCGAAAAACTTTTCGGTCTGTCGGCGGATCGAGCCGATCTCGTCAGACCCGACGGGGCGGGACGGCTGATTTGGCTGCACGCGGTCAGCGTCGGCGAAGTCAATCTGCTGACGACTTTGGTCCGGCGAATCCTCCGCGCGGCGCCGGAAACGCGAATCGTCGTCAGCACCTCGACGGACACCGGGTACGACCTGGCCGTCCAAAACTTCACGGCCCGACGAGTCTTTTTTTGTCCCCTGGATTTCTCCTGGGCGGTCCGGCGGACGTTGCGGAACCTGCGGCCCGACCAGTTGGTGTTGGCCGAATTGGAACTCTGGCCGAACCTGATTCGCGCCGCCGGCGACAGCGGATGCCGCGTGATGGTCGCCAACGCGAGGCTGAGTCAGCGGAGCGCCGCCCGCTACCAGAGCTTTGGTTGGCTGTTGCGGTCGACGTTTGAACGCTTGGACTGGGTCGGATGCCAAGACGACAGCACCGCCCGGCGGTTCGCGGCCTGTGGCTGCGGCAACACCGTCGTCACCGGGTCGCTGAAGTTCGACGGGGCACCGAACACACGCGACGACGTCCACGTCCAGCGTTTGGCGGATTGGAGCCGTGTCGATCCGTGGCACCGCGTGTGGTGTTTCGGCAGTTCGGCTGCCGGCGAGGAAACCATCGCGCTAAAGGCTTACCAGCAGTTGACGTCTGTCCACCCCGAACTGCGACTGATCTTGGTCCCCCGCCACCGCGAGCGATTCGACGCGGTCGCCGGGCTGATCGAAGCGGCCGGGATGCGGGCCCGCCGCCGCTCCCGAGCCGACGACGGGGTCACGCAATGGCCGGCCGACGTGGTGGTGTTGGTGGACACGATCGGCGAGCTGCGGCATTGGTGGGGCGTCGCGGGGATCGCCACGGTGGGCGGCAGTTTCGGCACGCGAGGCGGCCAAAACATGTTGGAACCGGCCGGCTACGGGTGCGCGGTCTCGTTCGGCCCGGACACGAGAAACTTTGCAAACATCGCCGATCGCTTGCTCGACGCGGGCGGCGCGGTCCGCGTGAACGACGCGGCGGAACTCACGCGGTTCGTCCGACGCTGCCTGGACGAGCCGCCGGCGGCCGATGCCTTGGGTCGGTCCGCCCGGACTTTTGTGCAGTCGCATCAAGGCGCGACCGCGCGAACCGTCGACGCTTTGCTGGGCGAGCCCGATGCCGGCGGCCGGGTTCCCGCCGACGAGGACTCGTGAAGCGAAGGCGAAAAAAACGGGGCAGGCATCTGAATCAGATGCCTGCCCCTGTCGGCAGCAACAGAGCGTTTCGTCGCCGGCCGATGCCAAGGTTGCCTAGAGGTTCAAATTCTTCGCGGTGTTATTCGCCACGACCGCCACCGCGACCGCCGCGTCCGCCACGGTCACTGTCGTCACCGCCTCGGCGGCCGCCGAATCCGCCACCGGCGCCACCCCGGCCGCCGCCGAATCCGCCGCGGTCATTTTCGGGCATCTCGAAAGGTTCGCCCTTCATTTCTTCGAACTTCTTTTTCTGTTCGGCGGTCAGAATTTCCATCATCGCGGCTTCGGTCTTTTCCTGCATCTTTGGCATCAGATCTCGCATCGCCCCGAAATCGCCGCTCTCTCGGGCCTCGCGGAACTTCTCAGCCATTTCGCTGCGCATCTTGTCCTGAACCTCTTCCATTTCCTTCTTTTGCTCGGCCGTGATTTCGAGCTGCTCGGCGACCTTTTCGTCGGCGAGTGCACGGATCCCTTGAACTTGGATGCGGATCTGGTGAAGCCGTTCGGACTGTTCGGGCAGCAGCACTTCGTCCAAAGCCTGCGTCACCTTTTCTTCCAACTCTTCACGTTTCTTTTGCATCTTTTCGAACACTTTTCGCCGATCTTCCTCGGACATTTCGCGGAAATTGCCTCCGCCGATGTCCTGGGCCATCGACCGCATGTCCTCCTGCAAGGACTCCCTGACCGTCCCGAGAGCCTCGACTTGCATTTCGTCCATCTCCAGTTCTTCGCGGACTTCCTCCTTGGCGAGCAATTCGACGATGGAACCCCCGCCACGTCCGCCACCGAATCCGCCGGGAGGACCACCGCCGCGTCCGCCTCGGCCGCCACGTCCGCCGCCTTGGGCCAGGACGTCTCCGGCGGTCTGGGCGGCCAGAGCAAATGTCAGAGCAAGAATTGCTAAGCGAGTCACTTTCATCGGATTCGATCTCGAGGGTCAGGGAAGAGTGCTGAGATTGCCAGTCACGTCGATGGGTCTGACTTTAGAAACACATCGACAAAGGCGAAGTTTCGCCCACCAAGGGAAAAACAAAACTGGGAAAATCTTTCCGATGGGCCGCTTGTCGCCATTCTACAGTCCACCCGATCGCGATTCAGAGCACGGCTTTCGGGGACGCTCGGGAGCTGAAACGAGAACGAACGAACAGTTATCTACCCCTTTTTGGAATCGAAACAATGAAGCGTTTTATGTTGACCCTGGCCGCCCTGATGGTTTTGCCCGCCGTGAACCTGCGAGCCGAAGACGCCGCAGAAAAGAACATCGTGCAAACCGCTGTCGGTGCGGATGACTTCAACACCCTGGTCGCCGCTGTCAAGGCCGGCGGTTTGGTCGAAGTCCTCAGCGGCGAAGGTCCCTTCACCGTGTTCGCGCCGACCGACGAAGCTTTCGCGAAGCTGCCCAAGGGCACCCTGGAAATGTTGCTGAAGCCCGAAAACAAGGACAAGCTGGTCGGCATCCTGAAGTACCACGTCGTCAGCGGGAAAGTCCCCGCCAGCCAAGTCGTCAAGTTGGATTCCGCGAAAACCCTGAACGGAAAGGTGAGCATCGAAGTCACCGACAGCGGCGTCATGCTGAACGAAAAGACCAAGGTCGTCAAAACCGATATCATGACGAGCAACGGAATCATCCACGTCATCGACAGCGTGTTGCTGCCGCCCGCCGAGTGATTTTCGGATCGAGAGACGCGAGCGATGTTGAACAGATCTCGGCAGAAACCTGCCGAGATTTTTTTATGCGCCTCGGCCTGAACATCCCGGCCGCTGGGGAGATCGGTTCCGCCCAAGACACCGTTCGCACTTTGAAATCTCCGTCACAGGTTTTCCAGAAACGGGATCACGTCCTTCTGATACGTGAAGCCTTGCGTTTCCCCGGCGTCGACGAAACGCTTGATCAGTTCCCCTCGACCGTCATAGACGAACACGGCCGGGATCGAGGGGATCTCCAAATCCGCGAACACTTCGTCGCTGGGCGTCTGGCAGATGTAATTCGTGAACGTCGCGTCCATGGATTCCAGCACGCCGCGGATCTTCGGTTCGTAGGCCTCCGGCGGTTTCGACTTTCGTCCGTCGAAGTCCACCGCGACGCCGACGCATTCCAGCTGCTCGCCCGACTCGCGATTCAACTCGGCAAGTTCGGGCAGTTCTTTTAAACACGGCGGGCACGACAAAGACCAAAAATCGATGACCGTGACTCGGCCTTTGCCGACGACTTCGTCACGAATCGCGGTCCAACCCGAGTACCGGATCGTCAACGCCTCGGCCGGTTGCGCCGCCGCGGGCGACGTCTCCGTCACGTCCGGGGCCGTGCCGGCGGGGTCGTCCGAACCGCAACCGAGCAACAGAAATCCGAAAAACGCGGACAGACAACCAAGAAAAACGTCTCGGTGACGAATGGCCCTCGCCGGGCGAGGAACGAGAGAAACCGACATGACGGGAACCACCGTGGGGAATCGATTAGAGTAAAAGCGTGACGCCGATCCTGTATCCTGTCCGATTCCGCTTCACGAAGCAACGCAAGGTCGCGGGACGGTCCGGCCACCCTTCGTCTTCTCCGCCGGTGCTTTTCATGGCGAATCGACCGCCTTCACCTCCGACCCGTGCCGCCGACTCGCGATCCCCTGATCGCGTCGCGTCGGGCGACGGTTCTTCGACGACCCAGTTGATCTCGGCGTCCAAACGCGGCAGCAACGAAGCGCTCGGTCGGTTGCTGGAACAGTATCGCGGTTACCTGCTGATGCTGGCGCACCGGTATTTGTCCGAACCGCTGCGCCGACGGGTCGACCCGCTGGACATCGTTCAGTTGACGTACTTGGAGGCCAAACGCGATTTGCACCAATTTCGCGGGGACACGCCGGCGGAATTCGCCGGCTGGATGCGTGGAATGTTGAAGAACAACGTCGCTTCGGCGGTCACCCGGCACATCACCACCCAGAAACGATCGCTGCGACGCGAGGTCAACTCACAAGACGATCGTGGCTCCGGTGGCGGCTGGTTGCAACAATTACCAGGCGGTTCCACCAGCCCCAGCGGCGTCGCGATTCGTGGCGAAGCCGTCGTGGAATTGCTGGAAGCCTTGCACGAGTTACCCGAGACGCAAGCCGAAGCGATCCGGCTGCGCTACATGGAAGGTCTACCGCTGGTCGAAATCACTGAGCGGATGGGCAAGTCGGACACCGCCGTCGCGGGGCTGTTGAAACGTGGGCTGAAAAAGCTGCGTGACCGCTTTCAATCCGACAGCAGCCCGTGGTGGTGATGCCACGATGAGCGATCCCACCGACAAGGCACGCGTCCCCGGGGAGGAACCGGCCGACGAGCCGAGCGACCCCGTCGACGAAGCGTTCGCGGCTTACTTGAAAAGCTGTGACACCGGTGAACTGTCCAGTCGAGAAGATTTTCTGAAGCAGTTCCCTGAAATCTCCGTGGAGTTGAGGGAACTGATGCAGGCGGCCGACCTGATCAACTCGTTCACCGCGGGAGGCCCCCCCTCGTCGGCCCAGAGCGGGGTGGCGGAAAACGACGCGGCCGCCGGCCACGACGCCGGGGATCGCCGATTCGAGCTCAGCGGTGAAACCGTCGCCATGGCACCCGGCGAGGACGAACCCTCCGTGGCCGACCCCGCCGCGACGCTGCCGATGGCCAACCGCGGCAAGAACGATCCCGGTCCGACTTTGCCGTTCGACCTGGGTGATTATCAGCTGCAAAAAGTGCTGGGACGCGGCGGCATGGGCGTGGTGTACTTGGCCAAGCAGAAAGACCTGCAACGCCTGGTGGCGGTCAAGATGATCCGCAGCGGCATCCTGGCCGGCGAAGCCGAGGTGCGGCGTTTCTATACGGAAGCCCAAGCGGCCGCGCGGTTGCATCATCCGGGGATCGTCGCGGTGTATCAGTTCGGTCGCCGCGCCGGACACCACTTCTTTTCGATGGAACACATCGCCGGCCAAGATCTGCAGCGTCGGATCAACCAGGCGCCGCTGGATTGTGAGGAAGCCGCCAGGGTCGTTCGCGACGGCGCCCTGGCGATCGCGCACGCCCACCAAAAAGGCGTTCTGCATCGTGATTTGAAACCCGCCAACGTACTGATCGATGCCGACGGCGGCGTTCACGTTACCGATTTCGGCTTGGCCAAAAACGTCGACGCCGACAGCAGTGTGACCGGCAGCGGGGCCGCCGTCGGTACACCCCACTACATGGCCCCTGAGCAGGCCGGCGGCCACAGCGACCGCGCGACGGCTCGCAGCGACGTGTATTCCCTCGGCGCAATCTTGTTCGCCTGTTTGACCACGCGACCGCCGATCGTCGGCGATACCGTCATGCAAACCTTGCTGAAAGTCGTCCACGACCCGGCACCGCCGGTCCGCAGCGTCCGCGACGACGTTCCGGTCGACCTGGAAACCGTCATCGCGAAATGCTTGGAAAAGTCACCGGCCAAGCGATACGCCGGCGCGGGAAAGCTGGCCGCCGATTTGCAAGCCTTTCTGGACGGGGAACCGATCTCCGCGCGGCCACGATCCGTCTTGGTCAAGTCCTGGCACTGGATCGAAGGCGTGCCGGTCATCGGCGCGATCACCGGCAGGCGAAAATTCCACACCACGGATCATCACCGTCGCTTGCAAACGGCGGGCCTGGTGCTGTTGATGGTGTTGCCCCTGTTGGTCGTCGCGACGGCTTGGTGGCGATACCACACGCAAAACACGATGCCCCGCCGGATCACGATCGCCGGCGGACTGACCGGCGGCGTGTACACTCAGATTTCGCGACAAATCGCCCTGCGACTGCAAGCGTCTCATCCGCTGGAGATCGACGTGGTGCCCACCGGCGGCAGCGTCGACAATCAGAAACGATTGATCGCCGGCGAACTCGCCTTGGCTCCGATGCAAGCGTCTGTTGTGGACGGGAACCGCTTGTGTGTCGTCGCCCCGTTGTTTTACGAATTGATTCACGTGCTCGCCAAAACAGACAGCGGCGTTGAACACATCGACGACCTTGCCGGTCATCGCGTGGCCGTCGGACCGAACGACAGCGGCTCTCGCTCGGCCGCCGAAATGGTGTTCGATTCGATGGGCATCGCCGATGATCGAGTCCGCCGAGTGGTGACGCCTTGGCCGCGATTGGCCGATCCCGGTGCGCCGGACGTCGCCGTCGTCTGCATCGGACGACAAAGCGTCCTGGTGACTGAGTTGCTCAAGTCGGGCGATTGGACGTTGATCGCGATCCCCGAAGCGGAACGGGTCGGGCTGGAACACCCCACCCTTCGATCGATGACGATCATGCCGGACGATTATCCCGACTGCGGGCTTCCGCCCGGCGGCATTCGGACGGTCGGAACCACGGCGTTCTTGGCCGCACGCTTCGATACCCCCGACCCGCTGGTGACCGCGACGCTGCAAGCCTTGTACGCGTCACCGCTGTTGGTGCCCGGTCTGATTCGGCAAAGTCAAGTCGCCGAGTGGCAAGGCCTATCGTTTCACCCCGCCGCCCGTCGGTTCTTTCAGACCACGCCGTGAATCGCCGAGCCGACTCGTCACGTCGTCGTCCAATCTGCAGGATCGTTTCGATCCGAACCGTCTGATCGATCGATACGGCAATTTCATCACCGCTTCGGATATCCGACGAAGCGAACCGGTGGGGAACCTAACGTTTAGTGATCGCCTTGACGCGTCGTCGTTGCGACGACATCCCCTCTCCCCACTGCAACCGGTTCATGGTCGCACCATCGAATGATCGCCCGAGCGGCCATGACGAAACGTCGTCCAGCGTCCCTGGCCACGGGGCCGCTACGCGTTTGCCGAGTTTGCTGAGACCGGACGACTCTGGTCACTGCGGGTCACTACGCAGCAAGTTGACGCTATCGCTCGCCGTGATGTTTCTGGTTTTCTTGTCCATCGACGGACTCGTTCGGCGATCGTTCTTGAAGCCCGCCTTCGCGGCCCTGGAACACAATCACGCCCATCGTGACGCCAGTCGTGTGCTCGCGGCGATCGAATCGGAGCGCGAACACTTGGACGAACTGGCCGTGGGCCTGAGCCATCGAATGCCGACCGACCGCGGCATTCAACAGCCCGATCGCTGGGTCTCGGACCACATCGATTACGCAGCCGTCTTCGACACGGAAACGGGATGGCAACCGCTGCGGATCCCGAAACGGCCCGATGCACCGGAGCCGGCCGGGCCGTCGGCCGACCTCTCGGAACTGGAACGACTGCTTCGCGACGACGCGGCGGGCAAAACGTCCGGAATGATCCGCGACGCCGCGGGAAACCTGCTGATGTTCGCCCGGGCGAAAAGTCCGGACGGAACCGCGAACAGGTCCGCCGATCCGAGCGGCCCGGAGGCCGCGTCGAAGCTCGCCAAAGACTCCGTCGTTCCACGACACTTGGTCATCGCCCGGCGGATGGATCACCGTTTCATTCAAGATCTATGCCACCGCACGCAAGTCTCGTTCTCGTTGCAAGAACCATCGACGCCGCCTCTCGGACGACCGACATCGGCCGCATCCCCATCGATCCGCAGCCCCGACGAATCGACGTTGGTTGTCGAAGTTCCGCTCCGAGATCACGCGGAAAACGTCGTCGCCATCATCTTCATGCGAGTGCCTCGGGATGTGACTCGACACGCTTTTGAAGCGATTCGATCGGGCCGAAATCGATTCATCTTCGGTTCCGTCGCCGCGCTGCTTTTGCTGTTGCTGCTGTTGCAACGCCTGGTGATCATGCCGATTCATGCGATCCGGGACCACACGATTCGAGTCGCCGAACAGGGGTTTGCGGTGAGCCCGCTGGAGCTGAATCGGGACGATGAAATCGGTGACCTCTCGACGGCCTTCGACGCGATGATCGGCAAGCTTCATCAGTCCCAAATCCGCGTCTCGGATGCTTCGCGCGCCGCCGGCATGAGCCAGGTAGCCGGGACGGTCATCCACAACGTGGGCAACGTGCTGACCAACGTCAACAGCTTGGTCGATTCGATCTGCGGGAAAACGAAAGGCCTTCGCGTCACACCACTTCACCGTTTGGCCGCCCGGATCCGGACCGATTCCGAGGATCAGGAATTCGCCAACGCCATGCCGACCTACTTGGACGCCCTGGCCGCGTCGCTGCAGAGTGATCAACAACAACTGTTGGACCTGTTGACCACTCTGCAAAGCAACATTTGCCACATCGAAGAGGTGATGCGTTACCAACGCAAGCACACACGAGCGGGAAACCACCGATCGACTTTTTCAATCGCCGACGTGGTCGACGAAGCCATCGGGTGCTGCCGCGCCCGCTTGGAGCGAGACAACGTCGACGTGCGCGTCGGCGGCACACTGCAAACGTCGATTCGGTCCGACAAGGGCACCGTCTTGCAAGTCTTGATCAACTTGATCGCCAACGCTCACGCGGCCTTCGCCGGCGTCGAATCGCGAATTCGAAAAATCGATATCGACGTCGACAACGACGGCGAATCGGTTTGCATCCGCGTTCGCGACAACGCGTCCGGAATGAGCAAGGAAGTCCGGCAGAAAATCTTCGACGCGCACTTCACGACTCGGGAAACGGGGACCGGGCTGGGGCTGCATTTTTGCACGCTGTCGATCTCGCGACTCGGAGGACGGATTTCCGTCCACAGCGACGGAGTGGACAAAGGTTCGGAATTCGTGATCCGGCTTCCGATGCGGCGATCGACCGCCGCGTCAATCGAGGCGGGCGGTCCCGAATCGATGCTTCAGCCGGAATCCGATTTGCCGGCGACGCCCGCCGACCGATTCGCCGAGAGCTTTCCGGGAGGGGACAAGTCGTGAAAGACGCCAGAGCCACCGCGGTGCGACGACTACTGATCGTCGACGATCAACAGCCGATCCACGACACCTTTGCGAGAATCTTCGACACACCGAGGAACGAGGACGAAACGCTGGCCCAGTTCGAAGCGCGTTTCCTGGACCTGGACGAACCAGTCGCGGGACGACGGGAGTCGCAAAAGCGGGCCGCGCCGGCGTACGAACTGGTTCACGCGACCACCGGCCGACGGGCCGTGGAACTGATGTCGCAGGCGGTCCGTGACGCGAGGCGTTTTTCGGTCGCTTTCGTCGACATGCGAATGCCGCAAGGTCTCGACGGCATCGCCACGACGCGAAAACTTTGGCAGATCGACGAGGACTTGCAGATCGTTATCTGTACAGCTCACAGCGACCACGCTTGGCACGAAGTCCTGGAGCAACTCGGTTACAGCGATCGACTGCTGCTGCTGAAAAAACCTTTCGAATCGGACGAAGTTCGGCAACTGGCCTTGGCACTCAGTGAAAAGAGCCGTCTGTCGGCGATTCGCAACAAGCAGATCAATGACTTGCAAAGCGAGGTCTTGCTCCGTCGCGGCGTCGAAGACGAACTGCGTGAAATGGCGCTTCACGACACGCTGACCAAGCTGCCCAATCGTTGTTTTTTACTGGACCGTCTGCAACAGATCATCGCGAAACGTCGACGACATCCCGAACGTCGTGATGCCGTCCTGTTCCTGGACTTGGACAATTTCAAGATCATCAACGACAGCTTGGGACACGATGCGGGCGACGACCTGTTGAACGAAGTCGCCGTCCGATTGAAGGAATGCGTCCGCGAACACGACTTGACGGCACGAGGCGAAAGTCAACAGAGATTCTGTGAAGCGGGACAGGAAACGATTCGACTGGGCGGTGACGAATTCGTCGTCGTGCTCGAGTGCCTGTTGGACGACAGGGATGCCATTGTGGTCGCCGATCGGATCGTCAAGCGGTTGGCCCAACCGTTCCAATTGGGGGAACGCTTGGTCAACGTCGGGACCAGCGTCGGCGTCGCCTATGTCCACGACCAATTGAAAGACGGCAACGAAGCGTTGCGCAACGCCGATACCGCGATGTATCGCGCCAAGACCAGTGGCAAAGGACGCGTGGCGGTTTTTGATCAAACCATGCATGAAGCGGTCTGCGAACGTTTGGACCTGGAAGCCCAACTGCGACAGGCGCTTGAGACGGGCGGTTTTTCGTTGCGATATCAACCGATCGTCGACCTTTCGCGCGCCCGCATCGCCGGCGTCGAAGCCTTGCTGCGCTGGCAAGACGCGACGGGTCGCGAAGTCCCACCGACCACTTTCGTCCCGATCATGGAAGAGGTCGGCCTGATCACCGACCTCGGTGAATGGGTGATCGAGCAGGCGTCCCAGGCTTTCGGCGACATGATGCGACAGCTGCCCGCATCGATCCGCGACGAAGTCTACTTGGGCGTGAACCTGTCAAGTCGACAACTGAACGACCAGCATTTCTTGATGCGTCTGAAGGAGATCCTGGATCGAACGGGGTTCGATCGACACCGTTTCAAACTGGAGATCTGCGAATCACAGGATCAACGCAACGATTCGCGATCCCTGGCGTGCATGCAGTCGTTGCAGGAACTGGGGGTCGGATTGCACATCGACGATTTCGGCAAAGGCCGATCTTCGCTGCTGTGTTTTCAATCTTACCCCGTCGAAACCATCAAAATTGACCGTAGCTTTACCGCCGAAATCGCTGGAGAAAACAGCCACGCCGTGATCACCAAAGCGATCATCCAACTGGCGCACCACTTGGGTGCCGGGATCGTCGCCGAGGGAGTGGAATCGGAAGAACAGTTGAACTTGCTGCGTCGCTGGGAGTGCAACTTGGCGCAGGGTTATTTGTTTTCACCGCCGTTGACTTTGGATGAACTGCGCGAACTGTTGCTGGATCCTAAACGCAGCCGTGGCGTCCGTCTGTTGACGCGGCCGCTCTGCGGTTTGATGGTAGACGCGCCGACGAGCGACGCCGCGTTGACGCTTTCGTAGTTCGCCCGGTCGATCGGCGAAGCGACAAGTCCGTCCGCCCGGTCGTCGTGGAACGTTCGGCGGTGGCGGTCGTCGGTTTCGATGCAAATCGACGAAAACCGATGTCAAAAACAGACAAGTGCCGTGTCAAAGCATCCCGGAACTTGGGATACTTGGTTGACGCGATTCGGCCCCCGGGCGTGTCGTCGCCCTGACTTCGTTTTTCGGCCCCTATCTCTTTTCGGCATCGACCTTGCCCAGCGCCCTTTCGCCAGAGACGCTTCAACAGATTCAGCGATTGGATTTGCGCGCCCGCATGGTCGTTCGTGGGTTCTTGCAAGGGTTGCACGCGAGTCCCTACCAGGGTTTTTCCGTTCAGTTCAGCGACCACCGGCGCTACGATCCGGGTGACGACCCGAACCGGATCGACTGGCTGGTTTACGCAAAGACCGACAAGTATTACGTCAAGCGTTTCGAAGCGGAAACGAATCTGACGGGCTACTTGGTCATGGATCTGTCCCAGTCGATGGGGTTCACGCATCGACAAAGCATGACGAAATTCGAATACGCGACCTGTTTGGCCGCTTCGCTGGCGTATTTGATGACCATGCAACAAGATCCGGTCGGATTGATGACGTTCACCGAAAAACTCAACGCGGTGCTGCCGGCGCGGAGTCGGCGTGGGCAGGTCGCGGACGTTCTGGCGGCGTTGTCACGTCTGAAACCGGGCGGGCAGACCGACATCGCGACCTGCGTTTCTCAGGTCGCGGCGATGCTGAAACAGCATTCGTTGGTGATGCTGTTCTCGGATCTGCTGACCGATCCCGAGGAAGTGCTCGCGGCCCTGGCACAGCTTCGTTACGGTGGTCACGACGTGATCGTGTTTCATGTTTTGGACGAGGCCGAAGTTTACTTTCCCTACAGCGGCCAAGTGCAGTTCGAAGATCCCGAGACGGGCGAATCGGTCAGTGTCGACGCCGCCGGTTTTCGGGCCGAATATCTGGATCAGATCGAGTCCTTTCGAACGCGATACCAGGACGCATGTCACGGTTTACGGATCGACTACGTGCCGCTGGACACCAGCATGCCCTTTGACAAGGCGCTGACGGAATATCTGCAACAACGTCAGGGCCGTTTCTGAATCGGACCTTTCCATCGATAGGATCATCAAGCCTTGACGTTCTTGAACGCCACGCTGATTTTTGGAGCACTCGCGGCCGGGGTCCCGATCGTCCTGCACTTGATCGCGCGAAAGGAACCTCGGCGTGAAATTTTTCCGGCGGTCCGTTTTCTGACTCAGCGTTTCGAAACGAACCGGACGCGATTGAAAGTCAAGCGTTGGTGGCTGTTGTTGCTCCGCGTGTTGGCCCTGGTCGCGTTGGCGGTCGCGTTGGCCAGGCCGACCATTCATCAAGACGTGTCGACGCGCTGGTTGATGCTGGGTTTGCTGGTCGCCGCGGGCGTGGCGCTCCTGGTGTTGGCCACGATCGCCGTTTTTCGTGACTTGGGACGGTCGACGGCCATCGGTTTGGCGCTGGCCGGGGCGACGATCCTCGTCGCCGCGCTCGGCTGGGGTGGCTACTCGTTGGCTTCGCAAACGACACCGACGATCGAAGTGACGACGCCCGTGGCGGTCGCGTTGGTCGTCGACAACGGGCCGAGTTCCGCCTGGGTGACGGACGATCGCCAGCGGTTGACCGAAATGCAGGATCACATGCAGTGGATCATCGGCCAACTGCCCGAGACCAGTCGGATCGCCGTGGTGGATCGGTCTTCCCAGGCGATCGCTTTTTCCGTCGACGCCAGGGCCGCCATGGCGCGGGCCGGTCAGATCAAGGTTCGACAAGCCGCCGTGCCGCTGGCCCCACGCATCGAATCGGCGGCCAGACTGCTGCGGACCAGCGACTTGCCGGACCGCATGGTCGTCGTGATCAGTGATCTGGACCAGTCGACTTGGCAGCCGTCACCGCCACGCCCGTTGGTTTCGCAGTCCGACGTCTCGATCACCGTGTTGGACGTCGGCGACTTCGATCGTCGGAATCGACAACTTCGCGTCCCGAACATCGACACCACGCCCCCGAGGCTGCAGCCGCAAACGATCCTGGCCGGTGTTCGCGTCACCGAGGCCGCGGACCCGGCAAGCGATCCGAACCGAGCGACGTCCTCGGTGACCGCGGAGCTGAAGCTTTACGAAATCGACGCCTCCAAACCGGTGATGCGAGACGGGGAACTGGTTTTGCCTGACTTGAAAACCGTGGATCGAAAAGTGATCGATGCGACGCCGGGTCGAGACACCGATTTTTCGATGACCTTGCCGCCACTTCCCGAAGGCCTGCATCATGGTCAGCTCCGGTTGGTCGGCAATGACGCGATGCCGCTGGACGATGTGCGCTACTTGACCTGGTCGGTCGGACCGCCGACACCTTTGTTGATCGTCGCCGGTGATCGGGATCAGAGCGACCTGATCGCTTGGGCGGCCACATCGCCGCTGGACCCGGATGATCCCGAAGCGGCGTTTGACGTCGACCGGGTGGCCTTTGCCGACCTCGCGGCGGTCCGAGTGGAAGACTATCCGGCGATCGTGTTGCTGGATCCGACGGCGCGGGTGCTGCAACAAGATTCGCTGAAACGGTACGTCGACGGGGGCGGCAACGTGGTCGTAGCGCTGGGACCGGCGCTGGATCGGTCCGCCGTGTCGGGCACCGGTCCGGTGGCGAATCGGGCGGCGACGGACTTGGGTTCGCTGCCCCGACCGAAACGAGTTTGGAAGGTTCCCGATGAGGGCAGTTTCTTGCAGGTCGTTCGCGGCGGACACCCCATCTTTGCGGGTTTCCAAGGGCTCACGACGCAGCCGCGGTGGAGCGACTTCCGCGTCCGGCTGTACTGGCAACTCGAAACGTCACCGGAGGATCGTGTTTTGGCACGTTTCGCCGGGACGGATCATCCCGCACTGTTGGTTCGCCCGTCCGGCGAAGGCCGGTGGTTGATCCTGGCGACGCCGTTGGCCGCCGGTGACGCCGGCCCGGGGCGCTGGAACGACTTGTTCGGCACCGATGCTTGGCCGACCTTCATCCTGGTTCGCCAAATGATCGAGGTGATGGCCGGCCCGCCGTCGCAGCAACGCGTGATCACCGTCGGCAACGCGCAGCGACTGCCGATCCCCACCGGCGACCAAAATCTCGCCGATCGCGGGACCGACCCGGCGACACGTTGGCAATTGTTCGGCCCCGCTTCGATCAGCCCACAACCGATCGAGGTCGCCGCGGGCGCGGAAAACTTGGTGATCAACAACGTCGACGAAGCGGGCACGTACTGGTTGCGTTCCCCCACCGCGTCGACGGGATTCTCGGCCAATCTGCCCGGCGAAGTCGTCGGCGGTACCAAAATCCGGGCGGACGACTTGGTCGCTTGGTTCGGCGAGGCCGCCGAGGACGCCCCGCGGCCCGCGTTCCGCTTGGTGCGTGACCGGGAAGCCATCGAATTCGTCGGCGGGGATTCACCGGTCACGGTTCCGCTTCGATCACCGGCGATGCTGTTGGCGCTCGCCGTATTCTTGTTGGAACAGATCCTCGGCAATCGTTTCTATCGTTCGGGAGGTTCGGCAACCGGTCCGGCCGTGGCGGGCGCCGGCGCGACACCGGGAGGCCGTGCGTCGGCATGACTTCGTTTCGTTTCGAGCCGGTCTTTCAGTCCTTGGGACTCACGATCCTGTTGGGGATCGCTCTGCTGCTGACGATCACTTTGGTCGGCCCGCCGACGGCGGATCCACGTCAACGTCGTTGGCTGATCTTGCTGCGATGGACCGCGGCAATGTTGCTGTTGCTGGTCATCGCGAGGCCCTCGTTGGTTCGAACCGATACCCAACCGGCCGAATCGGCGCTGCTGATCGCCGTCGATACCTCGCAAAGCATGACGCTGAGCGATGGGGAAGCCCGAACAAGATGGCAAAGGCAAAAGCAGGTTTGGGAAACCTTGTTCGCCGGATTGCAACCACTGTCCGATCGACTGAACCTGAAATTGGTCGCCTACGACGGCGATGCGGAGACGGTGGAAAGCCCCTCGGGATCGACCCTGGCGGCGCTGAACCCGGACGGCAACGCCACGAACCTGTCGGCACCCGTCGACGCCGCCATCGACGCCGCCAGCGGTCAACCCGTCGAGGGTTTGATTCTGATCGGGGACGGCACCGGCACCATCGCGACGACCGAGAACGCCGATGCCCTGCCGGGGGCTTCGGTCGATCAAGCCGTCGCCGTGCTCGGTTCCATCGGCGTCCCGTTGTGGACCATCCCGATCGGGCCGCCGAAACAATCGACCGTCAGTCGCGACGCCGCCGTGGAAGGGTTGGCCGAAAGCTATCGCCTGTTCACGGGAACCGAATTCGATTTGAACGTCGAACTCGCGTTGCAGGGTTTGGCGGGCACGGATCTGCCGATTCGCGTGCGTTGGATCAGCGACCAAGGCGCGACCATCGACGCCGCGACCCGTCGCATCGCGGCGGATCGAGCGATCCAGCGAACGCCGATCCGATTCTCCATCCAGACGCCACCGCCGGGAAACTATCGCTTGGAAGTTTCCGCGGAAGTCCAATCCGGCGAGATCCTGACGAGCAACAATTCGCAAGTCGCCTTCGTCGACGTCTTGGCCGGCGGAGGCCGAGTCTTTTACTTGGAAGGCCAACCCAGATCCGAACAGTTCTTTCTGCGACTGGCCTTGCAACGATTCAAAGACTTGAACCTGAGGTATCAATGGATCCCCGCCGACACTCGGGGAAGCTGGCCGATCGACTTGGGCGATGACTTGTCCTCGTCCGAGCACGACGTGTTCATTTTGGGCGACTTGGATTCCGCCGCGCTGAGTCAGCAGCAATGGCAAACCCTCGCCGATTCGGTCGCCGACGGCGCGGCGCTGGTGACGCTGGGCGGCTTGAACGCCTACGCCGCCGGCGGTTACGCGGCGACCCCGCTGGCCGACGTGTTGCCCGTCCGATTGCCGTCCGCCGCTCCATCGGCAGACGGCCGAAAACAAATCCAAGGACCCATCCGGGTCCGTGTCAGCCGACCGCATCCGATCACCGACATCACCACGGCGGACGCCGATTCCGTCGCGTCCTGGCAGTCGCTGCCCGAGTTGGCGGGCGCCAGCGTGCTGGGAACCCCCAAACCGATCCCCGGCGTTCAAGTGTTGTTGGAAAACCAAAACGGTGATCCCTTGCTGGTCGTCGGTGAATACGGGCGGGGACGCGTCGCGTCGCTCGCGATCGACGAGACGTTTCGATGGTTCCGCAGCGGTCGGCAAGAATTTCATGCCCGGTTTTGGCGGCAACTGATCTTGTGGTCGCTTTCACGCGACGAAACCGAAGGAAACCGGATTCAAATCGAGATGGAAAGTCGCCGGTTCACGGCGGCACGACCCCCGCGTTTCGAAGCCTCCCTTTCTCTGGCCGGATCGGTGCCGACCGAGTCGCCCGATTGGAAAGCCGTCATCACCGACGGTTCCGGCAACACGACGAACGTCGTCATCGATCGCCAGTCCGGCGGCGAAGCCCTCCGTTCGACCGTCGGCGGCGTTTTACCGCCCGACTTATCACCGGGATTTTACAAGCTTTCGTTGCAAACGACGCTGGCCGACGTTCCGCCGGCCACGATCGAATTCCAGGTGACCAGCGATAACGCGGAAATGTCCGACCCGACGGCGGATCCGGTCTTCCTGCGGCAGTTGGCCGACATCACCGCGGACCAAGGCGGTCGATCTTTCCAGCCCGATCGGGTCGAAGAATTGATCGAAATGATTCGGCGGAGTCGCCAGAAAAACGTCACGACGGTCGTCAGCAAAGCCCGCCTGGGTGACGGACCGCTGAGCGGTTGGATCGTGTTCGTGTTGTTCGCCGCGGCGTTGACCCTGGAATGGTTGCTGCGACGACGCTGGGGGTTGGTGTGAACGCTTCCGCGTCGACCGGATGAGTCCATTCGGTCGACTTTCGATCACTGCAACCGATTCCCCACAAACAGCTTGCAACAATCGACTACACCGCAATCTCTTCGAACCGTGCCTGGCAAGCAGTGCTGTACGCCACACGGATTCGCCGCGACGCTGGAAAAAACTGCAAGCAGGCCGTTGTGAACCAGTACGAACCATGCATGCAGAGCGTATCGTCACCCGGCGTGCCATCTGCACCGTGGTCAGCCATGATAGCGGACAGTTGATGGACGTCGAAAGCGTCTGTCTCCGCAAGAAGTTGTTGGAATCGTCGGTGTCGTGAGTCGGATGACTGGTGGACCCGCCGCCCTCTTAAGGGCATTGGAGCACCGGTTGTATACACCGCGGCGCGGGCTATTTCGACTTCCTGCATGTGGGGGCTCGAAAATGCATTCGTGTGGCACAAGACGTCTTCCCCCTCAGCAGGGCGTCGGAGATGGTGGCGGGTGCTTGAGAGCTCCAACGACGCAATGTCGCCGTTGGCATCAGCAAGCATGAGTAAGGCACCACCCCAACGCGACATCGATGAAATGAAATCCGCCGCCTCGTTCACGCTGTTGCAGTGCTGCAGAGCCGCAGAAATGGCCATTGAGATGGGCGCTGCCGATACCGAGGGCTGGTCGGTCGTAAATCCATAATTGTAAGTGATGCAAAGTCCAGCTTCGTTCATCCCGTCCACCGCACCCGCCAGAGGTGCTGTTGTGAACTCAACCGCCCTGAATCCGTCGCTCGGCCTGCTCTCTCGCATCAAGTAGAACGGTTGGACGAGGGGGAGATAGTCAAAGTTTCTGGCGACGATTGGCTCTCCACTTCTCGATCGGCGACCGCGTATGGCTACCGCTGAGCATGCTCCTGGACAAACGGTGCAGCCCCCAATCGAAGACATTAGAGGTTCCAGCATGTTGATTAGCAGAGCTCGCTTGAGCGGGATGTCAGCTCCCAAGGCAATGCCGATTAATCGTTCCTTCATCTCTGGAAAATCGCCGGTGAGAGGCGCAGATAGAAACCGCGATGCTTTCTGTTCCACGATCCATCGATACACGGAATACGGAAGCCAACGCGGCTTCTGGAGTCGAAATGCCTCTAAATCAGCAAGGGCCTCGCACGCACCGCGAACCTTCGAACGCACTGCCGCACCCTGCGCAAAACCCATGTCTCGAGGCGAACCTTCGCAGATAGCTTCTACCACTGTAGGATGAGCAGGCATCGGAGGTATTTCTGTGGGTGAACTGTAGCCGGAAATCATGGAGGACGGCGAAAGGCGTGCAATCAGAACCTAAGCGGGCTCCCAATGAAAGAGCGAAGTTGACGCCCGCACGATGCGCGCAAAATCAGAAGTTTGACAAATTCTACGCACCATCTGTAACCGTTCGATTCGGCGGGCTCGGCGGGCGTTGGTTTTGGTGGCCCGGGCTAGCGATTCCTGCTCGCGGTAGGTGCGGAAGCGTTCGGCGAGTGCGTTCGACCAGACGTCGGGCAGCAGTGGCTCCGGATCGGATTGACCGCCGGCAAGCCGGCGAACAACGTCGTCCAGGTTCGCCCACAATTCAACAGGATGACGATGGAACGCTCGCCGTGATCGTGCGCAGACGCACGCCGGCGACGGCGGGCGGCGAACGGGCAAGCGATACCGCCACAAAGCCGGTCGCCTGCGACTCGGTCACAGCAAGCTTCTTCTTCCAGGCATAGAAGCTCGGCTTCGACACGCCTTCGCGGTTGCAAAATTCTTTGACGGTAAGCGAAGCATCATGAATCTGTCACCGCTTCGCGAGCCGTCAGCAGGCGAAAACATGATGGCACCAAAACGAGGGCCAGCAGGGTGGCTCCCGCGACGCCGCCGGCGATGCAGACGGCCATCGGCGGCCAAAACAGGCCGCCGTCCAAAATCAGCGGCGTGAAACCGGCCATCGTCGTCAACGTCGTTGCGATCACGTGACGAGAACTTTGCAGGACTTCGCCGATGATCGCATCCGGGTCACCGGTCGCCGCGACCGGATTGGATCGAATCGCAGCGAGCACCACGATGGAATCGTTGATGGCGACGCCGATCAATCCCATCGTGCCGATGATCGCCATGAACCCGAACGGGTAGCCGCCGACCGCCAAAGCGCACAAACCCAGGCCGACCGACAACGCCGCCACCGCGGCGATGATGCCCGCCATGCGGAACGAACCGAACGACAACACCAACGTCGCCAACATCAGCACCGCCAGCACGCCCACGGTCGATAACAGGTTCCCGACCGCGTCATCGCGTTGGGAGGCTTCCCCGCCGAATTCCATCCGATAGCCGTCGGGAAGCCGGATCCGCTCGGCGGCGATCAACCCTTCGACGCGATTTTGCACTTCGCTGGGCAACACGCCGGCCCGGATGTAAGCCGAGACCTCGTTCATGCGTTGACGGTTCAACCGACGGATCGCGGCGGATTCCGCTTTCAAGCTGACGTCGGCGACCGCCGCCAACGGAACGATCGTTGCTTCGCCGCTGCGCACTCCGGTTCCCGAGGTCGCGATCACATCCATGCTGGTGACACGTTGAAGCGACCCGCGATCGATGCCTTTGACGCGGACGACGATCGGCAATTCCTCGTTGTCTTGCAGCACGCTGCCGCCCCGTTGTCCTTCCAAACCGGATCGCAATTGATCCGCGATGTCGGCCGGGCGGATCCCCGCCATCGACGACGATTCGCCGTCCACGTCGATCGAAAGTTGCGGCAAGACTTCGTTCATGTCCGCGCGGCAGTACGTGACCTCGGGAATCGAAGTGAGCAACCGGCGGTACCGGTCACCGAGATTGCGAAGCACCTGCAAGTCGGGCCCGAACACGCGAATCTCCACGGGGGCCTCGAAGGGCGGGCCTTGTTCCAACTGACGCACCAACACACGGGACGACAACACCTCGCGACTCAACCGCGATTGCAACCGGCGAATCATCGCCAGCGGATCTCCGCTTCCGCCCGTCGTCACCAGGGCCTGGGCGAAATTCGGCGTGCCTTCGCGACTGGCCATCACGTTGTAATAAAACTGCGGCGCGCTTTCCCCGAAGAACCAATCGACTCGTGTGACGTCCTCCTCACGCAACAGGCGATCGACTTGAGTGGCGGTGCGTCGCGTTTCGGCAAGCGAATTCGTCGCCGGACCATCGATCGTGATGTGAAACTGGTTTCGACCCGAGGGCGGAAAGAACTGTTCTTGCAACGTCGGAAATAACATCAACCCGACGACCGGGGCGATCATCGACGCGCCGATGCCCAAAAACGGCCGCCCGATCAACCGCCGCAACACTTTTTCCAACAGGTCCGTCAATCTCGGAATTCGAAGGCCACCGGTCCAGAGGGTCGAAACCAAGCCGACGGCGTGACCGTCATGCATCGGGGGCAACCAGGACGCGGCGATCGCAGGAATGATCGTCAAAGCCAGCAACAGCGAGGAAACGATCGCAAAGATGACGCTGATCGCAATCGCGCCGACGAATTCCCCGGCCGGTCCCGGCATCAAGGCGATCGGCGCGAAGGCCAACGCGGTGGTCAGTGTCGATCCCATCAGCGGAACGGCCAAATGATTCACAGACCGGACCATCGCGGCGGCGCGGGAATGACCTTGATGCAACCGACCACGAACTTCGTCGACGATCACGATCGCGTTGTCGATCAACAAGCCCAGCGAAATGATCAAGCCGGTGATCGACATCTGGTGAATCGGTATGCCGGTGACCCGCAGACAAAACAACACCATCAGACTCGACAGGGGCAGCGTCAAAGTAACGATCATCGCCGACCGCCAACCCATCAACAGCAGAATCACCAAGGAAACCGCCGCGGCGCCCAACATCAGATTGACGACCAACGACCCCAGACGCGCGTTGACGTAATCGCTCTGACGCAGAACCGATTCGATTCGGATACCTGTCGGCAGAGTCTGTTCGAACTCGGCAAGCGCGATCTCGGCCCGATCGGTCCAGCGGTCGATCCGGAACGAAGGTCGGACCATCGCGCCGAGCACGACGGCGTCGCGGCCGTCGATCATCGCCGAGCGGACGGTCGGATCGGGAATTCCCAAACGAATGTCGGCCAGGTCGGCCAGTCGCACAAAGCTGTCATCGCTGTGTTGAACCGGTGTCCGTCCGATTTGTTCGATGACGTCCAGTTGGTTGCCGACTTCCAAAGACAATTGCATCGAATCGCGAAGGAGTCGACCGGCGGATTGCTTGACGTCGAAATCAGAAATCCGGGCGGCCACCATCGCAGGCGTCAAACGCATCGCCGACAGGGTCGCCGGATCGATGGCGATTTCGATTTCCTCGCCCGGGTCGCCGAAGCGTTCGACGGAATCGGTTCCGCTCAGGTTTTGCAACGTGTCTTGTAGGTCCACCGCCAATCGCCGCAGCACTCGAAAGTCCGTCGCGGAGTCTCGTTGCCAGCTCAGTCCGATGATCAGCGCGAACGCGCGGACTTCCAATTCTTCGAACTCCGGTCGACTGGCGTCCGGCGGCAGATCGGGCAACGCATCCTCCAGACGGCTTCGGACCCGCGACCAGACCGGATCGGTGTCCATGACCGAATCGAGCAGTTCGATCGACACGGTGCTGATGCCCACGCGATTGATGGACTTCAGTTCCTTGATTTCTTCGATATCGCGCAGCCGATCTTCGATCTTTTCGCTGACCAAACTCTCGACCCGCTCGGCATCGGCACCGGGCAGCCGCGTGTTGATCACCGCGACGCGGCGGCGGAGCACGGGGTCTTCCATTCGCGGCAACACGGCGATGCTGCTGAACCCGGCCACCAAGATCAACGACACCATCAACGTCAGCAGTCGCCGATCGTGAAAAAACACCAGACTCATCCGCCCCAGCCGACCGCCGGGCGACGGCGACGATGCGGATTCCTGAAATCGCGTTTTTTCGGGACGTCGGGCGTGCGGGTGCGGATGATTCACGG
>CAYVRC010000049.1:0-33656 GCA_964453205.1 uncultured Pirellulaceae bacterium
CGATCGATGCCGCAATGGCCGCTTCGCTGGCCGGGTTTCCGCCCGGTCCGCCGTAGCTGTTGTTGCTGACGACGATGTTGATGCCGAACTGCGTTTTCATCGTCGTGATGTAGTTCAACGCCTCGATGGTCGCCGATAACGGCAGCCCGCCCGCATCGAGTTCGCCCTTGAGCGCCATGATCTTGGCGTTCCAGTTGATGCCGGTGATGCCGATGCCGTTGTCGCCCACCGCCGCGGTCGTCCCGGCGACGTGCGTGCCGTGGCCCGGAGCCCCGCCACCGGTATCCATCGGATCGCTGTCGCCTTCGGCAAAGTCATAGCCGTGCACGTCATCGATGTAGCCGTTCCCGTCATTATCGATCCCGTCGCCGGCGATTTCACCGGGATTGATCCACATGTTGGCGGCCAAGTCGACGTGGTTGTAATCGACACCGCTGTCGATGATCGCGATGACGGCTTGATCCGATCCGGTCGTCACGTCCCAGGCTTCGGGCATGTCGATGTC
Organism: uncultured Pirellulaceae bacterium; assembly: GCA_964453205.1. Classification (GTDB taxonomy): domain Bacteria; phylum Planctomycetota; class Planctomycetia; order Pirellulales; family Pirellulaceae; genus Crateriforma. Next base: position 506 of record CAYVRC010000049.1, read on the forward strand.
GGCGTCGACCGTTCCACCGGTTTGGCCCGTGTTGTTGAGCTGCCACATCTGGCCGTATTGGGGATCGTTCGGCGTCAGCGTCGTGTATTGCAATTCGTCGCGGCTGGCGTAGTCGACTTCCGGCAGTTTGGAAAGATTCAACAAGTCGGCGCTGGTAACCGCTTCGTCCGCCTTGGCGACCAAGTAAACATTGATGAAGTCGAACTTCTTCAGCAAACTCAGCCCGTTCTGGGAGACGATTTCGTTCCGCCGGAACTCCGTAACGCCTTCCTCGAATCCGATGAACATTCGTCGTTCGATCGGGGCCGTGTCGTTCGGTTCTTGATCAGGATCGATGGGCGTTTCGCTCTGATCACCCGAGGAGGCGATGACACCGTCGAACGCTTGGAACGGCACATCGGGGAACTGATCGGTGGGGATCTCACGGAGGGGCTCGAAGCTTTCGCCGACGACCTCACGGGTTTCGAACAATTGGTTTTGGATCTGGAAAGTCGTTTGACGTTGATGCCCCAGATCCGTGCCACGGTCGGTCGTCACGGTCCAACCGCCGCTGGTGGATTCGACGAAGCCCGCTTCGGTGGGCGGCAAGGCCGTCGATCCGCCGATCGCTTCGATGTGATCGTCAAAGATGCGAACGCCGGATTCGATCGGGGCGCGACGCACACGCGAATTGTCCGTCAGCTCCGTCGGAACCCGCCCCGACTCGGTGATCGCGATGAAGTAGCTGCCCTCGGGAAGGGCGACGGGACCGATCATCGGATCCTGTGCGGTTCGCGAACCGCGGGCCAGGATTTCGCCGACCAATTCGGTCGCCAGCGGGCTGGATTGGTCGTCCAGCACGTTGCTGCCTTGGCCGAACAACACCAAGCGGGCCTGGTTCGGGTTGGCCGTCGGCGAGTAGAACACGCTGATGTTCGTGTCGGGACGGTCGTAGCCGTCGGCATAATCGATGTCGAAAACCGTCGACCGATTGACTTCGGTCAAACTGCCGTCGCGACCGACGTCCAACTGGTAAAAGTCGATGTCGCCGATGCCGGAAAGTTCGCCGCCGACGCTGATCGACCCGGTCTTGCTGTCGATCAAGTCGCCCAGGTTCTGTGGGCGATTGTTCAGCGTCGGGAAGAAATCGTTGCTGAAGAAGCCGCCGTCGATCTCGTCGTTGCTGGCGTAAACGTCGGTCGGGTACTTGGGCTGGCCGGGAATGTCGTATCCGCCGGGCTGCGGCGTGTTGAAAATGCTGGCGAATTCCGGCGAGAACGGATCGGCGGATTCGTTCTCTTGCGCGTCACCCAACAGCGGCGAACTGCCGGGCAATCCTTGAACATGGATGCCGTGATTGGCGTAGCGAATGTCGGCGTGACGAACCACGCTGCCGGGGAATTCCTGTGACTCTTGCAAGCGAATCTGCACGCCGTACGATCCGGTCGTCTGACCACCGGAGACGTCGTCGGCGTCGATCGACGCGCTGCGGATGCGGACAAAGTAGTTGCTACGCGTGCCTTGGTTTCCGGGTAACGTCAGACGCATGCCGGCGTCGCGAAGGTTGGTCGAACCGAAATCATAGTAGGCGCCGTTGGCTTGGCGCTGCGTCTGCGGATTATCGGCGTCGCCCAACGAATCGGCCAGCAACGTGCCGCCGGCTCCGGTGCCGTTGTTATCGATCAAGCCGGGATCTTCGACTTCCGCGAAACTGTTGTCGCTCCGTGCCAGCACTTGACCGGAATCGTTGATGACTTCGACGACGGTGTCCAAGCCCCGCGAGGTGCGGTCGACGTCGATCCAAATCTGCGTGCCCGCGACGGCCGTGAACGCGTAGGTGTCGATGTCACCGGGGTTGCTGATGAAACCGTTCAACTCGATACCCAGCCGCGACTGGTCATCACCGGAGATCAGATTGGCCGCCAAGTCGCCGATGTTCTGCGCGTTGACCGACGTGTCGTTGTTTCCGGGCGGTGCCGCGGTGGGCAGCTCGGCTTCGGTGACCACCGCCACGTTGCGATCGTTGCTCAGGTTGTCAAAGAACAGGCTACGCCAGTCGTTGCTGCTGGCACGGCTGCCGATGCCGTCGCCGCCGGTGTCATTCTGGGCGGTACCGTCGATGCGGCGACCGGCACCCACCGAATCGTCGTGCAAGCTGGTCATCACGACCGGCGCTCCCGGCAAGCCCAGCACGTGAATCGTCCCGCCGATGCGATCGGCGATGTCACCGGTCGATCCGGTCGCCGTGAATCCCGTTCCCGCCGTCGCGCTGTTGGGCGTGCCTTGGCCGAGCAGTTTGATGACCAGACTCTCGTCGGGACGGCTGCGCAGTGACAACGCTCCGCCGGAAATCTGGTTTCCGACGACGACCGAATCGAACAGCACGTGAACGATGTCCGTGTCGTCCCAAACGCTGCCACCGGTTAACTGGCCGCCACGAATCCGCAGACCGCTGAGCTGACGTTCGCCCAGCACGTCGCCGGCGACGCTGTCGGTCGTATTTTGACGGACCAGCGGGCCGAAGTTGTCGTCCAAGCCGATGAAGGCGTCCGGGTCACCGGTTTGTCGACCCAGGTCACTGACCAGGTCATCGGTCATCGAAGCCAAGTCGATGTCGATGATCGAACCGTAGTTGTCGACGAATTCGTTGCCGACAATGATCGGTTGGGTGCCGCGAGCAAAGATGGTCGCCGGCGTGATCGCCAGGCGGCCGTTGCGACCGACCGGCCCGGAGCCGTCCATCGCGTTGTCGTTGGATTCGAAACGGCTGTTGACGATCCGCGCGTCGGCTTGCTGGAGTTCCAGCGCCGCGAATCCACGTGATTGACCGCCTTCGATCAGGCTGACACCGCCGCCGTAGGCCACCGTGGCGTAATCCAGGGAAACGTTCGACCCCGGGCCGGCGTACAAACCGGACCAATCGCCGCGTCGTGGATCGCTGCCACCGCCGGGCGTGCCTCGGTCGTTGTTGGTGTCGAAGGACCCGCCGGCGCCGAACCGATCGTCCAGAGAACTGGTGAAGACGACCGGTTGACCCGCCGTGCCTTCGGCCAGCAATTGCGTGCCGTGGTCCAGTTCGATGCGGGCGCCGCGAAACTTCACCACCATGTTCGGATCGATCACCAGCGAACCGTCCAGGCGGCCGCGGATGCCGACGCGAGACAAGTCCAGCACCGCACCGTCGCCGATCGACGACCCGTCATCGACGTAGGTCGAATCGGAACGATTCAGTTGAGTAACCAACCGGAATTCGCCGCTGCCGGGAGCCAGGCGATACAAACGTCGCGTCAGGTAATCCGAGTTCTGCGGGATCACCGGCAAGTTCAAAAGCTGCAGAGTGCGGTTCCCACTGGTCACCGTCACGGCGTCGCTGGCCTCGCTGGCCAACGATTCGAAACCCGCGGCGTCGACGAACGTCATGCGATATTCGTAGTTGCCCGGTGTCAGCGATCCGCCGCCGGAAGCTTGGACGTTGACGGCGGAAAAGTCCGGCGCGAAACCGTCTTGAATCGAACCGCCGGGCTGACCGGCGATCAAGATGTTCTCGGCGATGTAGTGAACGATGTCGACGTCGTCGAAGCGCGCCGAAACCGTGATCTCACGCGGCGGTTGGTTCGCGCCCGCTACGGTGCGGATGAACAAACCGTTGATGCTGTTGTCGGTCACCAAGTTCATCTTGATGTCCGGACCGATGCGATCGTAGTCGGCGGTGAAGGAACCGGCTTGCTGGAATTGCGGCGACTGGAAACTGGTTTCCAAGAAACTGTTCGGCGTCGCACTCATCGCCGCCGTCGCGTTGTCGGTCAACTCGTTGAACGTCACCGTGGGTCGCAAATCGACGATCTGGATCGGATTGACGGTTTGCTGCACCGAGTTGATGACGATGTTGCTGCCGCCACCGTAACGCAGTTCGGCTTGGTTGACGTACTGCAGGAAGATGCCTTCGTCTTCCAAATTCGCCCGACCTTCGGCGCGATCGAAATCGTTACGGAAGATCAGACCGCCCCAATTGCCGGCCGCCGGAGCGGCGCTATTTCCCGCCGCTGAGCTGTCGACGCTGCGGTCGCGGGTGCTGGTGAAGATCACGCTGCCGGAATCGGCCAACGACGAGACACCCCGATCGACGACCGTCGCACCGACGGGGCTGGGATCGGTCAGGTCGACCAATCGTGGCGTCCCCAAGACTTGCAAGGCACCGCCGCTGCGATCAGACAACAAGTTATTGCTGCCCACGCTGACGGCGGCTCCACGAAGCTTGAACGCCGCGCCGGCGTCGATCATCGTCGTGACGCCCTTGGGAACATCCATGTGACGACCGTCGGGCAACACGGTGCCGCCGATTTCGCTGAGACCGAACTGATACGAAAAGTTATCGCCCGGCGTCGCCAAGTTTCCGTCTTGGCCGCCGTTGCCGACGATGCGAACGATGTCACCCGGCAAAGCGGCGTCGAAGGCGCCGTCTTCGAACAAACTGGCGACGTTATTGAACGGTTGGCTGAGCGTTCCGTCGGCGACGACGCTGGCAAGCTTGTCGACAAAGATGTTTCGGCCGAGTGCTTCGACGCCGACGAAACCGAGGCTGAAATCCAACACCCGTTCGCCGGCCAACACGACCTGCGTTCCGGCCGTCGACAGCGACGCGGTCACGCCGGTCTGGTTGCTGACCGAATTGATGGCCGAACGAATCGCCAACGCCAATCCGCCGGGACTGCTGCCGGTTCCGCCGACCGTGGCGTTGTAAAGGATCGGGACGTTCCCGGGACGCGCCGAACCGCCGACGGGAACGAATTCGAAGCGACGCGAAACGCCACCGGCACCGCTGATCGTCATCGTTTGTCCGGCGACGATGCCCGAGCCGCTGGACTGGACTTGCAAGATCCGCTCGAGCGGACGTGTTTGGAACCAGAAATTCTTGACGCCGCCGGGGCTGCCGTCCAAGTCGCCGTCGATCGCCGTGCCGGGGACGCCGACGCGATCACCATCGACGTCGCGGATGACATCGCTCTGGCTGACCTGAGGCTGGAACTTCAGCAACACTTCGTAATCGCCCTGCGTGAAGCCGCCGCTGCCGCTTTGCGAAAGGTTGGGGTCGTAATCGCCGTTGCCGCTGGCCGTGACGCCGAGGTAGTAAACGCCGTTGGAAACGTGCGCCGACAAGAACGAATCGTCGCTGAAGTAATCGTCGTTCATCGCCAGCTGCACCGTGCCGCCGCCGGACAAGACGATCGGCGAGAACCGTTGCAGCTCGGCCGATCCCGCTTCAGCGCTGCGGGCCAACGAATCGGTCGACAGCGCGAACAGAGTGCTGGCAAAGTCGTCGCCGTTGATCGCATCGACGATCTGGCCGACCGTCACCGACGTGACGTTCGCGCCCAGTCGGGGGACGTCGACTTCGATGGCGTTGGAAACCAATTCACCGTTGCTGTCGACGATCCGTCCGACCTTGACGGCCGTGTCCCCGGCCACGCGATCGGTGCGGATGAATTCGATCCGCGAACGATTGCCTTGGTTGCCCGCCAGTTGTGAAACGACTTCCACAGAAACCGCCGGTCCGAGACCGAAGTCGGTCGTCGTGGACGCCGAGACCTCTTGGAACAAGCTCAGCGTCGTGTCCAGCATGCTGGAATCCGCCAAGCGCTGGGCAAACGTTTCGGCGGTCAGCGTGCCGAAGTCGCGGCCCTGCGGCAGGTCGACTTCGAAACGGTACAAGTCCACGTCGATGCTGTCGGGCCGATGCAACAACCGGCCGTGCAGGACGTCTTGGGCCCCGGGGAAGACCGGTTCGGGGCCTTCGAGCGCGTTGGGGATCGGCTCACCGATCGTTTGCGAATCGATGTCCGGGTTGATGGTTTGTTGCAGCGACGTTTGCGTGCCGAAGAACGGATCGGTCGGCGCGACGAACAATCCGGGATTGATCGTGGCGTTCAGGAAAGCCGGATCCAAGGACATCAACGTCTGGGACGTGACTTCGCTGTTGTGGTCCAAGCCCAGCAGGAACCCGATGCCCGCCATCGTCTTGCGAAAGAAATCTTGACCGTAATCCAATCCGTAACTGACTTGGCTGCTCATCACGATGGCCGACTGTTGGTAGTCGGCGTCGATTCGCAAGTCCGCGTTCAGCTCGTCGATTTGCCGCAGCTCGGTGTCCGTTTTGGCTTCCAACGCCGCGCGTTCTCCCACGGCGAACTGGATGCCCTGGTCGGTCGTTTCGCGGAACTGAACGCCGATCGCTCGCGACCACAAAGACAACGCTTCGCGGACACGACGCTTCTGCACGTCGGTGATGTTGTTCAGCCGCGCCGGGGCGAGCGTGCCGTCGCCGCCGCTGATCACGCCGCCGAAGTTGTAGCTGATCTCGGTGATGCCGTCGGTGGTGTCGGGGTGGAACTTTTCGTTGATGGCCTGAGCCAAGGACCCGAAACCGTTGAGGCGGCCGGGATCTTCGGGCGACCCTGGCAACTGGATGCCGTACGGCTGGGGGGAGATCGATTCGCGGATCAACAGGCTGGAAAGGTCCGAACCGGCTTGCCCGAATACACCGACGTTGGTCGACGTGCCCAACGTGTCGCCGACGGCCAGAAGTTGAATCGAGCCGAACGAGACGATCGACGCGGGGATGATCAAATTGCCGCCGGCACCCGGAACGCCGCCGCGGGCGAAGCGGACCGCGAGGACCGCGTCGACGTCACCGGTATTCTGCGTGACGTCTTGCAAGGCTTGCACGGTGGGCGTGCTGCCGCCCAGGTCGTAGACGACGTCGCCGGTCGCGGCGTCCAAAGAAACGCTCAGGCCGCCGGCACCGGTGTCACGAAAGCTGACACGACGGCCGCCGCCGGATTCGCTGAAGATCTTGGAGTCGAAGGTGACTTGCAGATCCGAGGCCAAGCCGAGACCGGACGTGGCCGTCGGGACGACATCGATCGGGCTGGGCTCGACGATCAGGTCGACTGCCGAATCGACGGCGGTCCCGACCCGCAAGCGGAACGTGCCGCCGTGCAACGGAACGCCGGGAAGCTGGTTGAGGTCGTCGGCAAAGATCAGCCGCGACGTGTGCGTCGCCGGATCGTAGATCACGCGTTCGGGCGAATACAGTTCGTCGTCCGTCGTCCGCACCGTCTCGTTGGTCAACAAGAGCTGATAAAAGCGAGGATTCTCGGCGGATCGCTCGGTCGGCAAGCCGGTCGCCGGATCGTTTTCGACGAACAGCTCGTCTTCGTTGAAGTAGACCAGGATCTCGTCGCGACGCTGTTGCAATTCGCCGTTGCCCAGTCGCACGACCGGTTGCGGCACGATCGCTTCGATCTGGGCACCCAGGTCCAGTTTGAATTCGATCGATTCGAAATTGTCGACGCCGTTGCGACCCTGCAGCAATTCGCCCGCCCCGTTGCGGAGTCCGACGATGCCGCGGGGCGGATCGTCGAAACCGAACACGTCGATCCGGTAGCTGTCGTCGACCAACGTTTCGGCGAACCGCACGACGACTTCGTTGCCGTTGTTCTCGCCCAACGTCACCGATCCGGGAACGATTCTGACATCGTCCTCGGTATCCATCAGCCCGTCCGGGCCGCTGCGGGTGATGCGGATTCCGTCCAAAGTGGTCGGGTCGATCTGCTGCGTTTCGTCAAAGCGGAACGTCAGCGAACGCGGCGCGGTCTCCCGCACCGTCCCGTCGACGATCAGTTCGCCCTCATTGGGCTGAATGCCGATCAGCTGCGGACCGGCCAGCAGCCGACGATCTTCCAGTTTTTCCAGCAGGGATCCGCGGCGGGCCAGGCGACTGGCGGTGGATTTTCGCGATCGAGCCTTGTCGCGTGCTTTGCCACCACGCTGGGGCTGGCTCGGGACCGGCGAACTTGATGCTGACGTCGAGGAGTGATTCCGCTTACGCGTGGTCATAGACCAAACCTTCTAGGCGAATGGCCCGGGACGGCGAAAACGGGACGTTTCTGCCGGTCCGGGTGTTGAGGTAATGTCGTGGGAGCGATGTCGAGGGTGCGACTGGGGCCGGAATCGGCGACCAGACCGCGGAAAAGCAGGCGATTGTGGAGACGACGAGGGGCCGTCGGCAGGCCGAACAGCCGGGCCGGTAAAGACCCGCTGTCGAGTATAGTTAGGGCCGAAAAACCCGCAAACAATTGCGAGCAAGGCCGCGGTATCTGCCTGAATCGGAACCTCTCCGGCTTGGGATTCGTAGGGGTTATGACGAAGGAAACGACGCCCGAGCGGGAAAACGAAACGAGACGCTTTCCGGTATCAGGCGACACCTTTCGCCGACCGAATGGCGGGCTTTCGAACGTCTTTTTACGTTTCGGGCCTGCCGTCCAGCGGTGTTTGGATGGCACGGGGCCGCCAAAAGTTCCCCCACCGCCAGTTGCGAATGGGCAGGCCGCGACGATCGAAACGGATTTGAGGATTCCTGTTAGACTCTGAGCCGTATTCCCCGTCTTTTTGTCCCGCCGATGACTTTCCGGTGATCTCGATTCCCCCGTTTCAGCCGTCCATGATGCTCACTCGACTGTTTTTTTCACTCTCGCTGATCGCCAGCAGCGGGATTTTGCTGACCAAGCTCGCCCCGGTCGCGACCGCCGCGGATCGCCCGAACGTCTTGTTCATCTTAACCGACGACCAGCGTTACGACGCGCTGAGTTGCATGGGACACCCGCATTTGAAGACGCCCAACATCGATCGCTTGGCCGACGAGGGGCTGTTGTTCAAGAACCACTTCTGCACGACCAGCCTGTGCTCGCCCAGCCGCGCCTCGATCCTCAGCGGGCTGTACGCGCACGCCCACGGTGTCGTCAACAATTTCACCGAGTACCCGGCCGAAATGGTCAGCTTTCCGATGCGGCTTCAAGACACCGGCTACAAGACCGCGTACGTCGGCAAGTGGCACATGGGCGAAGAAAACGACAATCCGCGGCCCGGCTTTGACCACTTCGTCACCCACAAGGGCCAAGGCAAGTACTTCGACACCGAGTTCAATTTCAACGGCAACGATCGCCGCGTCGTGCCGGGCTACTACACCCACGTGGTCACCGAGATGGCCAAAGACTGGATCGGCAAACAAGACTCCGACGAGCCGTGGTTGCTGATGCTGGGCCACAAAGCCCCGCACAGCTTTTACCTGCCGGAAGAAAAATACGAACACGCCTTCGACCGAGTCGACGTCCAGTATCCGCCGACCGCGTTTCAACTTGACGACAAACCGGCTTGGTTCAAAAAACGTTTGGACACCTGGCACGGCATCTACGGCCCGCTGTTCGATTGGCGAAAAGATTTTCCCGACGACAGCCCCGAAGCCGTCAAGGACTTTGCCGCCATGGTCCGCGCGTACTGGGGCACCTTGTTGTCGGTCGATGACAGCGTCGGTGATCTTTACCGGTTCTTGGCCGACAGCGGCCAGCTGGACAACACGTTGATCATCTACACTTCCGACAACGGGTTACTCGAAGGCGAACACGGGATGGTCGATAAACGCACCGGCCACGAGCCGTCGATTCGCATCCCGTTGGTCGTCCGCTACCCCGGCTTGGTGCCGACCGACCAAGCCCGCGTCGTCGAAAACTTGACCTCGACGATCGACTTCGCCCCGTCGATCTTGGACATCTGCGATGCCGACCCCATTGCCGACGTTCACGGCAGCAGTTGGAAGGACCTGTCCCGTGGCGACGATTCGGATTGGCGTGACAGTTTTTACTACGAATACAACTACGAACACCAATTCCCCTACACGCCGAACGTGCGGGCGCTGCGGACGGATCGTTGGAAGTACATCCGTTACCCGCACGGCGACGGCACGCCGGATCGTCACATGGCGGAACTTTACGACCTGAAAGCCGATCCCTCGGAAAGCAGGAACTTGATCGACGACCCGAAGCACGCCGACACGGTCGCGCGGTTGCGTGCCGAACTGGATCGCCTGATCGCGGTGCACGGCGACGGCGGCGAGGACGAAATGCCGATCGACCAAGGCATCCAGTCCGGTCTGCCCGAGGAATCGATTCGTTGATCAATCGCGTCGTGCTGGTGACGGGATTGATCGAGCCCCGCGCGGCGTTCTGGCCGCTGCGTCACAAGATCAAGCGACACGACGTGCCCGTCGAGTACTTTCGTGATCGGATCGTTTTCCGCAACTTGGAAAAAAGCGTCCGGCGGCTGGCCGAATTGCTGAGCGACGACGGCGGCGCAAGCCCGATCGGCGTCGTCACCCACAGCTTCGGCGACTGGGTCGCCCGTCGGGCGATCGCCGCCGCGGCGGATCACCGCGTCGAAGCCTTGGTTTCGATCGCTCCGGTGATGCGGGCCGGCTTCTTGCCCAAGATGACACGGCTGGTGTCCGGAAAACTGATCCCCGAAATCGCCACGATCACCGACCCGCGGCGCGCCGCGGCCGACGCGGACTGTGACGATCGGGTGCGACGCTTGGTCGTGTGGGGCAAGTTCGACGAGTGCCTGAAACCGGTCGACTTGTCGGCGATCTCCAACCTCGAATCTCGATCGGTGCCGGCGACACACATGTCGGTCGTCATGCAGCCCGACGTGCTGGACATGGTCGACCGATTCTTGTTCCCGCCGAATCCGACCTAGTGCCACCGGACCGATTCGGGTCCGCTTGCTCCGGCGGCCCGGCTCATTCCGGCGGCCCGGCTCATTCCGGCGGCCTGCGTCGAAAGACGGCGACCACATCTTCGACCGGGACGACGAATAATTGGTTGTCGTGTTCCAGGTCGACGGGAATCGAATTTTTCGGGTGGAACAAGATTTTGTCGTACTGACGAAGCGGCAATTCTTCGTCGTTTTCCACAACGGCACTGATGGTCACGATGCGACCGGTGATCGTGGGTATTTCGGCCGCATCGGGCAGCGCGATGCCGCCTTTGGTTTCGCGTTTCGGTTCGTCCTTGCGAACCAAAACGCGGTCCCCGATCGGTTCGACGTATTCAAAATCCGCGGTCGACTTTTTCTTTGCCATCGTTGTCCGTGCTTTCGGCGTTCAGCTCGGCACGAAACTCTTGGAGTGGGCTTCGCGTTGTGCCAATTCCAGATCGTGCTGCGTCATGATCCTAGCGAGTTCTTCCAGATCCGTCGTGGCCGTCCAGCCCAACTTTTCTTTCGCCTTGCTGCAATCTCCCAGCAACAACTCGACTTCGGCGGGACGGAAGTACCGCGGATCGATTTCCACGTGGTCCTCGTAATTCATTTCCAGTTGTTGGAACACCAATCGGCAAAAGTCACGAACCGTCTCGGTCCTGCCGGTCGCCAACACAAAATCGTCCGGCTCGTCGTGTTGCAAAATCCGCCACATGCCTTCGACGTAGTCCTTGGCGTAACCCCAGTCACGTTTGGCGTCCAGGTTCCCCAAGTACAGTTTGTCTTGCATGCCGACCTTGATGCGACCGGCCGCGCGAGTGATTTTCCGCGTCACGAACGTCTCGCCACGCCGTTCCGACTCGTGATTGAACAAGATGCCGTTGCTGGCGAACATGTCGTAGCTGCGTCGATAGTTGACGGTTTGGTGGAACGCGTAAACCTTGGCACAGGCGTAGGGCGACTGCGGATTGAAGGGCGTCGTTTCCTTTTGGGGGACTTCCAGGACGTCGCCGTACATCTCGCTGCTGCTGGCTTGGTAGATGCGGCATTCCTTGTGCTTGCTGAGTAATCGGCCGGCTTCCAAAACGTTCAGCGCGCCCACGCCGACCGCTTGCAACGTGTAATTGGGTTGGTCAAAGGAGACACGGACGTGGCTTTGGGCACCGAGGTTGTAAATCTCGTCGGGCTGAATCTCCAAAACCAGATTCGACAAGGCTTGCCCGTCCGTCAGATCCCCGTAATGCAAAAGCAGGTTCGGACAATCGTGGACGTCCTGATAGATGTGATCGATCCGTTCGGTCGAAAACGTGCTGCTACGGCGAACCAATCCGTGCACCTGATAGCCTTTTTCCAAAAGCAACTCGGCCAAGTAACTGCCGTCTTGGCCGGTGATTCCCGTGATCAGGGCGGATTTGGTCATGACAATGGGTTCCAAAGAAAAGGGTCATCAAAAAGGTTCACACGGTGCGAAGTTCGCCCGCGGTGGCTTCCGCCAAAAAGGCTTCGTACGCCAACGCCAGGCCCTGTCGGAGATCGACGCGGTGTTTCCAGCCCAGCGAGTGCAAGCGATCGACGTTCGTGCGTTTGATCGGAGTGCCGTCGGGTCGCGACGGATCTGTTTCGATTTCGCCGGTGTAGCCGACGGTTCGGGCGACGGCCCGGGCGAGTTCCAAAATGGTTTGGTCCTGTCCGGTCCCGACGTTGACCCAGTCCGGCGGATCGTCGACCCCCAACAGATGCACCAACGCGTCGGCCAAGTCATCGACGTACAGGAATTCGCGACGCGGCGAACCGGTGCCCCAGATCGTGACCGACGGCGCGGCGGCGAGTTTGGCTTCGTGAAAGCGGCGAATCAGAGCCGGCAAAACGTGACTGTTTTCGGGATGATAGTTGTCGCCGGGACCGTACAGGTTTGTCGGCATGGCGCTGTGAAACATCGCCCCGTACTGGCGACGGTAGTACTGACACAGCTTCAACCCGGTAATCTTGGCCAACGCGTAGGCTTCGTTGGTCGATTCGAGCGGGCCGGTCAGCAAGGATTCTTCGTCGATCGGCTGCGGGCAATCACGCGGGTAGATGCAAGTGCTGCCCAAAAACAAAAACCGCGAAACCTTGGTCCGGTAGGCGGCGTTGATCGCATGGCTGGCCATCAACACGTTGTCGGACAAAAATTCGACCGGGTAGGTCCGGTTCGCGACGATGCCGCCGACTTTGGCCGCGGCAAACACGACCGCGTCGAACCGATGAGTCGCGAAAAAGGCGTCGACGGCCGACGGATCCGTCAAATCCAGCACGTCCCGCGACGCCGTCACGACCTGCACGTTTTCTTCCGACAAACGACGGCACACGGCGCTGCCGACCATGCCTCGATGGCCGGCGACAAAGATTTTTTCGGTTCGATCGGGCTGGGATGACACGTCCATGGCGTCCAAGGTTACTCAATCGGCGTGAAAACGTCATCGGCTTTCCCGGCAAATCGCGGTTTCGCACCGGGACCTGAAACAGTTGAGACGGATTTGCCAGGCGTCGCGGTCGTGCCAGGTTTTCGATCTGGGAAGCGGCGGGCGTCGTTGCTGAACACGAAAGGGTTGCGGGTCGATGAAACCCTGCAGCGGTCACGGCAGATCGCTGAAAATCCCTCTCCCTTTTCATGGGCTTCACGCACGATGCGTAAGGAAATCAAACGAGCACTGCTGGTCTGGCCCCTGGTCGCCTCGGCCACGATCTCGTCATTCGGTCTCGTCTCACCGATCCGGCAATCCGTCAGCCGGCTGGACATCGTCCCGTTCGTGGCCGACTTCGTCACGCGGTCCGCTTCGTTGGCCGCCGCCGTCCATTCGAAAACCAGGCCTTTACGACTGTCCCTGCGGTACGGCGTGCGAACCGGCCGGGCTTGGTGGAACGAAAGCCCCGCGACGCCGTGGCCCAGTTTGCATCGTCAATCCGGCGAAGCGACCCTGGCGGAATTTGTTTCCCCGTCGATCGCCGCACCGCGGTTGGATGCGGCTCGGGAGATCGCCGGGATGTCTTCGTTGCGACTTTCCGACCGCGACGCCGATACACGAGACAGTTTCTCTAACATCTTGCTGAACCCCGGCGTGATCCCCACGCGGGATTTCGTCATCCGCGACGATGCGAGTGTGCTGCCCGAGTCGATCCGCGTTTTGGGACGATACCGTAAGTCGGATTCGGACGATCGGTTCGACGCCGACGACAATCCCGAGGACTTGTTCTCGTTGAACGCGCCCGCCACCGATGCGGATGTGGACGCCGATGATCCGTCGCCGCCGCCGGAGGAGTCACTTTCCGAGACGACGCCGAAGACCGAAGCGGACGATGGTCCGGCTCAGCCTCGAGACACCCCGCGGTCCTCGTCACGGGGTCGGACCCGCAAACTGGAAAACCCGGCCGGTTGGCCGATCGCCGAATCGTTGCACGATCAGCTGCACGAGCTGAGCGGTATCGGCGGAGATGGAACGACGTCGACGTTGCCGCCTCACGCGAAATGGGCCGCCGCGGTCAGCGAGCGGATCGACGCGATTCAATCGCTGAGCTGGCTGGGCGACCCCCGAGCCGGCGCGATCTTGCAAGACTTGGTCGCGTTCGCCAAGGTCGGCGAACAGTTGGCCGAAGCCAGCACGGATCGTGAATTGCAACTGCAGTGGCTGCGATCCACGCACGCATTGTCACGACGCTTGGCCGTCTGGGGGCCGGTTTGGAAAGTCGTCGACTCCGGTGCAAGACAAAGTTTGCACGGCTCCGAGCCGGTGTTTTCCCTGTTGGCCGACGACGAGGAAGCTCTGTCCCACGCGCGGCTGATCCGCCGGCAAGCGTCCCGGGTCGCCACTTGGCTTACCGAATCGGGCGACGCCGAAGGCTGGCGGCGGTTCTTGCTGATCGACGAAATCACGGCCGCAACGTTCGACACCGATCGCAACGGCCGCGCGGAAATCGCCCAGCGGTTCCTGTCGCGGTTGCAATGGTACGGCCTGCACGAAGCCCACAAGATCTGGTTGCAATCGGACCCGATCGATGCGTTGGCCGACTCGCTGCGGACCTGGTCGGTCACGCCGATCGACTACGCCAAACTGGTCCGACACTTGGAACGCCAGGAAAACGATGCGATCGACTTGAGTGCGATCGAGATCGCCGACGCCGTGCAATCCCTGCGATTCAGTCGCAGCGTTCCTTCGGTCGCCGTGGCGACCGCGATCGGTGCGCATTACCGAAACGCGAATCTTCGCTTTGCCGTCAGCGACCAGATGCTCCGCCGGCTGCTGCCGCCGGTCCCGGCGCAGGTCCAGCCGGTCCGAACAAACCTGCTGGGCAGCCGGATCTTGGGCACCAGTGAAACCCATAGCGATCTGGACCTTCGTTTGATCCCCGCGCCCGATCGGTGGTCCTTGGAATTGAACACCGACGGTAACGTGCGGACCCGTTCGGTCGGCTTGAACGGACCGGTCGCGGTTCGCACGATCGGCAAGTCGCTGTTCCGATCGTCCACCCCGATCGAATTGTTGACGAACGAAATCAAGATCGGCACGTCTCGCGTTTTCGTCAACAACCAAAACCGATTGCAAGGCATTCGCAGCGACTACGACGGATTGCCGTTGATCGGATCGTTGGTACGAAGCATCGCGGCGGACCGCTTTGACGACCAACGAGGGATCGCCGACCGATTTGCCGCCGATCAGATCGAACGGAACGTTCGCAGCCGAGTCGATTCGCAAGTCCGATCAAAAATGAGCGAAGCGACGCGACGGTTCAGCGACGTCGTCGTCGGTCCGCTCGGCCGACTGGGCTTGGAACCGATGGTGGTCGACATGGAAACGACATCGCGGCGTTTGCTGGCGCGTTATCGGGTGGCGGGCGACTGGCAGATGGCGGCCTTCACGCCCCGGCCCCGCGCGCCGTACGACAGTCTGATGAGTCTGCAGATTCACCAGTCGGCCATCAACAACATCTTGGAGCAGATGGTGCCCCGGGATGAACCCGTCGCCATCGCCGACATGGTGACGAGGGGTTTAACGCAATTCGGCATCGATGCGATCGACATGCCGGACGATTGGGCCGATGAAATTCCCGACGACGCGCTGATCCAGTTCGCCACGACGCGGCCGATCACGGTGGAAATCGAAGACGATTGTCTGTGGCTGACGCTGCGAATCGTGGAACTCAAGCGAGCCGAGGGGGCGAGCCTGCGTCGCTTCATCGTGCGAGCCAAATACGAGGCCGTGGCGGACGGCGCCGGCGCGAAACTGGTTCGCACCGAAGCCCTTCGCATCAGCGGACCGCGGATGTCGATCAGCGAACGTTTGCCCGTTCGTGCGATCTTCAACAAAGTCCTGGACGCCGATCGCCCGCTGCCGATCACGATGCCCCAAGTGACGCGACAAGCCGCCGTCGAGGGCCTGGTCGTGTCACAGCTGGAACTCCGCGACGGCTGGATCGCGTTGGCCCTAGGGGAATCGTCTGTCGGGGAACAACCGCCCGCCCGCGTCGCCGCGAAGCCGTAGGCGGATCACCGGACGGTCAAGTTCTCCGGTGCACCTGCCTGTTTGTATGCCGCTTCGACGATTCGCTTCGCGTCGTCGGCCGGGGCGACCAACGTCAAAGCGTGGGGGGCGCGCAACGCCATCAATACGGGCAAGTCACCGTACTTCACCGCACCGGGAACGAAACGCCGATCGGAATAGTGTTCCACGTCGGCGAACCGAAAGCTCTCGGGTTCGACGATGCACCGTTCGACTTTGTCACCGGCCGAGACCGCCGCCGCGACGGCCCACGCGGCCGATTCGCCGCTGCCTCGCAATTGAACGACCTGCCCGTTTTTCGATTTTTCGTCGATCAGCTTGACCAGCGTGTCGACGCGACGCGCGAACTCGGTCGGGTTGTAGCCGAACGTGAAAGCCGAATAGGCCTTGCCGTTGTCGACCAAGCGCTGAACGCTGGAGTCGCCGTCGCCATCGGAAAACGGAACGACGACCTCGAAGCCCTCGTCCAAGAACGGCCTGACTTCGGCGACCGTGGTTTCGCGGTTCCCGCAGTCGATCAGCGTTCCGCGCCGCTTGCCCTCGGGCAAAATCGTGATCATCGACGAAAGGTCCCGCCGACCCGATTCCGGAACGGCCAGCATCGCCCTCCAAGCCGTGCCGTAAGTCGCGTGGAATTCCGCCAACGGCGATTTCGGTTGCGGCCCGGCGGCTCGGTCGGCACCCGACCCCGGCAGACTCTCGGCCAGCTTCGCGTCGCTTTGCTCTTTCCACCACGCCAGCACCCGACGTTCGTGGGGGATGCCGGTTTCGGCGGGCATCGGATGGGAATCGTTCCAAACGTGCAGGTCTTCGTCGGGCGGCAACTCGGCGTCCTGCTCGACCAGCGGAACGTCATCGGGTAAACCCAGATGCTTTGCCATCAACGGGTACATCGTCGCGCGGGTCACGTAGTTGTAGTTGTGGGGAAAATGCAACAGCGCTCGACACATCACGTTGTCCGCCGCGCCCAACATCGTGTACAGCTTTTTCAGTTCCGGATAACCGTCGGTCATCATGTCGCGGGTCCAGTCGTCCGCGGCAGTCATGCCTTGTGGACGCGGGGCCAGCAAGGCCGCCAATTCGACGTTGCCGGTGTCGACGCGCAAGTAGTTGCAGTTTTCGCAGTAACAACCGCCTTGCATCGACGTGGACACCATGCCGTTGGGAAAGCTGACTTTGACGCGTGGGTCGATCGCCCCCACCAAGATCGTCTGCGTGCCGCCGCCGCTGCCGCCGGTCACGCCCAGTCGCTCGGCGTCGACATCCGGCAAGGAAGCCAAGAAATCCAAGGCGCGAATCGCGTTCCAAGTTTGCCAGCCCATCACGGATTGCAAATTCAAATCCGCGTCGATGCTGTACAAGCAAGGTCGGCTGCGATCGTTCTCTTCCGGCCGCGGATCGGCGTGTCGGTGGGAGGTTTCAAAGGAGACTTGCTGCGAATCGGCATAACCGAGCATGTCAAAGACGAACGCGACGCATCCCATGCGTGCCAAGTGGGCGCACCGCGCGTAACGCGGACTGCGACCGGAATTCTCGTGAACTTCTCCGCCGGTTTCGATCAGCTCGGCCAATTCATCGTCGTCGTATCGCAACAAACGTCCCCCGTGACCGTGCGGACACAGGACTCCCGGCCGCTTGCCGTCTCGGATCCCCAGCGAATTGTCCGTGGCCGGGCGAAACAACATGCCGGTGACGAAGTGGCCGGGGAAACTTTCGAAGTAGACCTTCTCCGTGACGAATCCGTCACGCTCGCTGCGATCATGGATCACCGCGCCCAGCGGCGTCTTGTCGGGCATCGGCCACAACCCGTTGGCGATCAACACACGATCTTTCAGCGTCTGCGATCGCGTTTGCCAAGCTTGCACGGTCGGCGGAACCGAGAACGGAAAATGGTCGTTCAGCGTTTTCAGCTTGGTCGACGCTTCGGCCGGCGGCGCGGTTTCTTGAGATGATCCGGTCGCGGCGGTCAGGAACATCAAAGCCGTCAAAAAAACTAGTCGGTTCATGGCGTCACGAATGGAGGCGGGCGAGTTGGGGCGGGCAAGGAAACGTCAGCGTCGGCTCGGATTATAGATCAATGCGTCGCCCAGGGTGCTCCCGCCGGCTTGCATCAAATTTCGCGGGGCGATGTTCGCTGGCTCGATGAGTCACCGTTCCGCTGCTGCCGGGGCGTCCGGCCAGACACTAGACTGTCGGCGTGCGAAAGCCCCGCGGTCCCCAGCGAACGCGTCGCGAACGCCACCGAACACCACCAACAGCGATAAAGGGAGATTGACTTGAAAACTGTGATTGCGAGCGACCGGCAGTCGATGGGGCGGTACGTCGCCCAGCGTGCGGCCGAAACCCTGGCCCGAGCGATCGACGCCCGCGGCCGCGCCAGATTGATCGTCGCGACCGGGGCGTCGCAGTTCGAAGTGTTGGAACACCTGGTCGGCAAAGATCTGGATTGGAACCGAGTCGACGGCTTTCATTTGGACGAGTACATCGGGATCGGCGCCGACCACCCCGCGTCGTTTTGCGGCTACCTGAAACAGCGATTCGTCGATCGCGTGCCGCTGGGATCCTTTGCTTATTTGCCCGGCGACGAAGACCCCCGCTCCGTGATCGCTCGTGTGGGCGAATCGCTCACGGCCGCACCGATCGATTTGGCTTTGGTCGGCATCGGCGAAAACGGGCACTTGGCGTTTAACGATCCGCCGGCGGACTTCGAAACCGAATCGCCTTATTTGATCGTCGATTTGGACGAGGCCTGTCGCCGTCAACAAGTCGGCGAAGGTTGGTTCGCGACGATGGACGACGTTCCCCGGCAAGCGATCAGCATGTCGATCCGGCAAATCCTGAAAACGGGCACCATTTTCTGCAGCGTTCCGGATTCGCAAAAAGCGACGGCCGTCCGCCGGACCCTGAAGGAACCGATCGATCCATCGATCCCGGCCAGCATCCTGCGGGACCACGACGACACCACTCTGGTCATCGATCAAGCGTCGGCCGCCGAACTTTCCGCCGAGACACTCGAGTCCACGGAGCGATTGAGTTGACCGGGTACTTCGATTTGCAAGTCAACGGGTTCCACGGCGTCGATTTCAATGCGGACGACTCGGACGTCGATGCGATCCGCGAAGCTTGCCTATGGCTGGCCGATGACGGTGCGACCGCTTTTCTGCCGACGATCATCACCGCCGAACTCGAAAAGATGATCGCCCGAATCTCCGCCGTCGCCGCGGCGATCGACGCCGACGCGTCGGTCGCCGGTCTCGTGCGAGGCATTCACGTCGAGGGCCCGTTCATCAACCCGGCCGACGGCTTCGTCGGCGCGCATCCGCGGGCGGCCGTCTTGCCGGCGGATCCCGACGTGGCACGCCGATTGATCGACGCGGGCCGCGGACACGTGCGTTTGGTGACGTTGGCACCGGAATCGGACGCCGACATGCGGACGACGTCGTGGCTGGCCGGCCAAGGCATCGTCGTGGCTGCCGGTCACAGCGACGCGTCGCGGGACGAACTGGCCGCGGCCGCCGACGCGGGGCTATCGCTGTTCACACACTTGGGCAACGGTTGCCCCGGCGTGTTGCCGCGTCACGACAACATCGTCCAGCGTGTCCTGTCCCTCTCGGATCGGCTTTTCGTGTCCTTCATCGCCGACGGTCATCACGTGCCGATGTTTGCGTTGCAAAACTATTTGCAAACGATTGCACCGGAGCGGATCGTGATCGTCAGCGATGCGATCACGGCAGCGGGTTTAGGGCCGGGACGGCACCGCCTGAGCGACCAAGTCGTCGACGTCGATGCCGACGGGGCGGCCTGGTCGGCCGATCGCAAACACTTCGCCGGATCCGCCACCCCGATTTCTCGAATGACGAGAATCCTTCGCGATGAATTGGGGATCGACGACACCACGCTTCGCCGCTGGACCTGGGACAACCCCGGGCGATTGATGGGACTGGAGCGAACCCCCTGACCCGACCGACGCCCCAGGCGTGGTGCCGCGCTCACCCCGGTGGTGCGAGCGTGACCGGGCGACTACGGCGTTCGCCGCATCGCGATGTGATCGATGCCGTCTTCGATATAGGGATCACCGAAGGCCGCGAAGCCGAACTTGCCGTAAAATTCTTGCAGATAAGCTTGAGCCGAAATGCGAATCGTTTGACGGGGGTCGTCCCGCAAGATTTCGTCGATGCAGCGCTGCACCAACTGGACGCCCAGGCCGGTCCGGCGATGAGACATCGACGTCAGGACGCGGCCGATCGACGGTTCGGCGTACCGTGTTCCCGGTCCCAAAATCCTGGCGTACGCCGCAAGACGATCTCCGTCGATCGCCAACACGTGGCGGGCGACGAAATCCAGGTCGTCCAGGTCTTGGCACAGAATCTGTTGCTCGACCGTGAACACTTCCTGACGTGCCTGAATCGCGCGATAGAGCCAACGGCGATCGAGTTGTTCGAAGCTCCGGACGAGCCAATCCATCGTCGACTCGCTAACGCAGTTCGGCGGTTCGTTCGGCGTCGCCCGGCGTTGACCGGATCGCGGCCCAAGCGATTCCGGCGACCGCGACCCACATCGCAAACGCGCCAACGGGGGCCAGGAACACGCCGACGCCGGGATCGCCTTCGTAAATAAAAATGCCGCCGAGCGCGAAACCGCCGGGCAGCAAGACGCTGGCCGCCATTAGCGACGCCGATGCCAGCGGCGTCCGCGATCCGAACAGTCCCGGCACGACCGCCACGCTGGCCGCCAGCGCGATATGGACCAGCGAAAGCAGCGTCCCGTGGGCATGGGCCAGTGTCCACATCAATCGTCGAATCTCGAACGCTTCGCCCAAGTACCAGCCGATTTTCAATCCGTGCATCGCTTCCAACACGATGCCCACCGAGACGAACAACAACAACGAACACCATCCGAAACGCATGTGACGATGCACGAGGTGATGCGTCGAGGGTGGAACAACCAATGAGTCGGACAAGGGGCGCGCCGGGTGGGGGGATGGGAAAAACGAAGCGTTGTCATGAGCCGGGCGGATTCACTCCAGCAACCACAGCAATTTGTCGTCGCGTTGTTCGAGCAGTTTATCAAACTCGGCTTGGTCCAATCGGCCGTCACTTCCGAACAAAATAGCCGCTTCGTTTCGCAAGGACTCTGTATCAACGTCGCCGGATTCGAGGCGTCGGTTCCAGACGGCCAAGGCTTCCAGCCGGGCCTGTTCACGCTCGTCGGCCGGCCCCATGAATTCGTATCGCAAATCTTCGAATCCCGGAATCGTCTTGAGCGATCGATAAGCGATGAAGCGAACGGTGTCATACGGATCGACCAGCAACTGTGCCAGATAAGGCACCGCCCAGTCTTTGCCGGCCGCGGTTTGCGCCTCGTTCCACCCGAGCGTCCAGGCCGCCAAGGCCCGCGCGCCGGCATCGCCCGTCAACGCCATGTCGGAAATCAGTGAAAGCTCACCTTGCCGCGGCTCCATCTCCGGCACCTCGTGTCCGTACCAATCGTGCAGCGTCTCGGCGGCCCAAGTCAACGACTCGTCCATGTGACATTGGTTGCAAGCGTTCGGCCGTCCGGTATCCAAAGTCGTCTGCACCCGAGGCGAATCGATGGCATGGCTTCGCATCGCTTTCATCAAGCCCGTCACGGTGTAGGACATGTGACAATTCATGCAATCGCTGCCGGCCGAAGTGACGTCGTGTCGAGTGTGTGCGGCGAGGACTTGCGGGTCTTTCAGGTCGCCGTGACATTGCAAACAGGCCTCGTTCGTGTGCTTGTCCACGTCCAGCTGATCGGTGGCCCATTCTTTGGCGTCTCTGGGGTCTCCGGGATCTTGGTGCATCCTGTGACACGAGAAACACGACATTTCGCCGTGCGTGAAGCAGGGATTCGTGATCATGCCGGTGAACTCACGACCACTGACGCGGACTTTGCCGTCGGACCAGAACCAATTTTCCAGCTGCATGTCGGGATCGGTCAGCCGTTTCTTGAACTTTTCTGTCAAAATCGGAGAAGAGCATTGCACCAGATCCTCGGCGGTCGAAACCAACAAGTCATCGCCGGGCCGAAATTCGAAGCCGTCTCGGGCCCAGCTCGCGAATTTCTCGAAGTCTTTGAACAGGCGGATGCTGTGACAGCTTCCGCAGATCGATGAACCGAGTTTGTGATCCAGCTTGACGGGATTCACGATCGTCGGGTCGCCGCCGGCGAAGTGGGCTTGGTAACGCGTCAAAGGATTTTGATTCGCCTCGACGTGGGCCTGGCCGGGACCGTGACAGGCCTCGCAGGAGATGCCCAACTCGGCGACTTGCGGGCTGAGGTCGCCGATCATTCGGCTGTCCAGGTCGACAACGTTCGGGTTCAGCTCGCCCTTGGTCGCGTGACATTTGATGCACGTCTCGCTCCACATGCCGGGCGTTCCCAGGACCAACGGATGGTCCGGCGGCGGTTGGATGAAGGAAGCTTGGCGGGGGATCCACTGGTTCGTCGTCGCCAGATAGCTGAACGGCGCGGCGGTCAACAGCGGCGAATCCGGATCGGTCTGCAACCAGTACTGCTGCTCGTGGTGCATGCCCGTGGCCATCACGACGGGCAGGGTCTCGTGGATTCCGGTGGGACCCTGGCCGGCTTGGAACGGCGCGATGTCCAGCTTCATCATGAATCGGCCGTCGTCGTCCTGAAAGACTTTCGCCGACGCGCCCTCCTCGCCCAAAACGCGACCGTCGAACGGCGCGATCACGTTCTCCGGCCTGGCGACTTGCGTCATCGTGCGGTGCCAGGAATCCGCCCATGACGAATGCTGGCCGGGGTGACAGGCCGAACAGGCTTGCGATCCGACGTAGCCGCCTTCGGGCCGGATCGCCGGCCATTTCGCCAACGCCGCCGGTTTGCCGACCTCGTCGCGATGGGCCGCCGCGGCGACCACGATCGACGTCAGCAGGCCCAACCAACCGAAAATCGCCAGCACCCCGGTCCGACCCGATCGCCGGCGGGCGAACAGCACGATCGCCGACACGACGACCAGCGCGGCACACGACAGATCAACAAAACTGTAAGCCGACACGACAGAACTCCGCTACAGACGATAAGCCGATTCACGACGGCAGGGTGCCCAGATCAAGTCAACTAATTTAACATCCCGACCCACACGACGCTGTCGTTTTCCCCTTCCGCACCTGGCCTCGATCGACAAAAACTGAAATGCCGCAAATTCAACCGTTCCCCGCCGTTCGTTACAACTTGGACCATGTCGGATCGATCAGTGACGTGATCGCGCCGCCTTACGACGTGATCGACCCGGAACTGCAGGACCAGCTTTACAAGCGACACCCGGCCAACGTGATCCGGATCATCCTGAACCGGGCCGAGCCGGGCGACTCGGGCGACGAGAAATACCAGCGGGCCGCCAAATTCGTCGATCAATGGCTGGGCGAAGGCGTCCTGACGCAGGACGATCAGCCGGCCTATTACGTCTATCACCAGCAGTTCACCCACGACGGCGAGACCTTCAATCGTCGCGGGTTCATGGGACGCGTTCGCATCCAACGCTTCGGCGAAGGCACGATTTACCCGCACGAGGAGACTCACCCCAAGGCCAAGGTCGATCGCCTGAAGCTGACCAAGGCGACCGGCCAAAACAACAGCCAGATTTTCGGCCTGTATCCCGATCCGTCGAACGAAATCATCGAACTGCTGGACAGGGCGACCAAGGGCGTCACGCCGATCGAAGCGACAGATCACCTGGGCGTCAAGCACATTTTGTGGCCCGTCACCGACGAATCGGTCACCGAAAAGGTCAGCGGCCTGATGGCCGATCGGCCGATGTTTGTGGCCGACGGGCACCATCGCTACGAAACGGCTTGCAACTACAAGGACCACGTCGTCGAAACGGAAGGCCCGATCGCCGACGACCATCCGGCGAACTTTGTGATGACGATGCTGGTCGGGATGAGCGACCCGGGGATGATCGTGCTGCCCACGCACCGACTGCTCCGCGAGACGCCGAAATTCACGTCCGACGAAATCGTCGAAAAGCTTTCCGCCGCGTTTGACTGCGAAAAGCTGCCCCAGGGATTGGATTCGGCCGTCGAGGCGTGGGACCAGATGGAATCGGCCGACCAGCAAGGGTTCATGGCGATTTACGCCGCCGGCGATGATTTCTGGGTGACCGCCAGGGCGACCCCCGGGGCGGCGGAGAAAATGCGAGAGCTGGCACCCGGGCAAAGCGACGATTGGCGTGGCCTGGGCGTCAGTTTGCTGCACCGCCTGGTGATCGACAGCCTGCTGGGCTGCCAAGGTCATCCCAAACCGACCTACGTTCACGAGGTCAGCGAAGTCGTCGGCGGATTCCGCGGCGAAGGAAGCCAAGCGGAATCCGACAGCGACGAGCCTTACACGCTGGCCGCCCTGGTCATGCCCGCCAAGCTGGCCGACGTCGAAGCGATCTCGCTGCACAAGGAACGAATGCCGGCAAAAAGCACGTATTTTTACCCGAAGCTGCTGAGCGGATTGACGTTCAATCGCTTGCGATAGCGAATCTTTCACGCGAAACAGGCAGCCCACGTGACCGGGGCCGACCTGGCAAGCTGGGCAAGAAGTTTCGTATGAAACCAATCTTGCGTTCCACGGCCTCGGCTTCGTAATCTCCCGACATCAATCACTGGTGCCTCGCAGGTGCCGCTTACTCGGGAAAACATGTCGTGGGCCGGACTCTTTGCGTTGTGAATCAGAAAGGGGGCGTGGGAAAGACCACCACCGCGGTCAACCTTTCGGCGGCCTTGGCGATCGCCGGGCATAAAACGTTGATTCTGGACATGGATCCGCAATGCAACGCCACCAGCGCTTTGGGGATCTCGCCCAGCGAGGGCCATCCGCTGGTCAGCGACGAAGCGATCGCCGACAAGATCTGCCCGTGCGAACTGCCCGGGCTCTCGATGATCCCCGGCAGCCGGACCTTCAAAGACGTCGAATCGCTGGCCAATTCGGACGAAAACGGTTCGCTCCGCGTCCGCAAGCATCTGGACGTCGTCGCGGAAGACTTCGAATTCGTGATTCTGGACTGTCCGCCCAGCGTCGGCGCGTTGACCCAGACGGCCTTGACGGCCAGCACGGAAGTCCTGATGCCGATCCAGTGCGAGTATTTCGCCATGGAAGGGCTGACCCAACTCATTCAAACGATCAAAAAAGTCATCGTCGCGACCGACGGCCGACTGACCTTTGGCGGAATCCTACTGACCATGTACGATCCGCATCTTGAACTCACCCACGAAGTCGACAACGAAGTCAGAGAGTTCTTCGGCGACATCGTGTTTGACTCGGTCGTGCCTCGGGACGTCGCCCTGTGCGAAGCCCCCAGCCACGGCCAAACCGTTTTTCAATACGCTCCGCGGTCCCGCGGTGCGTTCGCGTATACCCAGCTGTGCATGGAGGTGCTTCAGCGTGACTAGTGCAACGACTGCAAAAGACCGACGTTTGGGAAAAGGTTTAGCCGCCTTGCTCGGAACCCCCGTCGATGACGACGGCAATCCGATCCCCGACTCGTTTGGCGGCGAAGGCAATCGGTCCTCCGTGCAAACGCTCGAGCTGAACGTCGATGAGATCGAGAACAATCCGTTCCAACCGCGACGGGAGTTCAATCACGAGGAAATCGCTTCGCTGGCCGAGTCGCTGAAAAACCATCAGCAGCTCCAGCCGGTCTTGGTTCGCATCGTCGACGGACGCTATCAGTTGATTAGCGGCGAACGACGTTTGCGAGCGACGATCCACGCGGGGATGAAAAGGATCCGGGCGGAAGTCCGTGACGCCGACGATCGTTTGGTCGCCGAGCTGGCGATCATCGAAAACTTGCAACGCAAGGACTTGAACCCCGTCGAAAAGGCGTTGTCGTTCAAGCGATACATCGAGGAGCACAAGTGCAAACAGGACGACCTGGCACGACGGCTTTCGATCGATCGCAGCACGATCGCCAACTTGATGCGGCTGCTCGAACTGCCTCAATCGATCCTGAATCAATTGACGGCCCAAGAGCTGACCGCCGGACACGCCCGGGCGTTGCTGCCCATCGGCGACGAAGAAGTCCAAATCGGCTTGGCGACGAAAATCATCGAAGAGCGATGGTCCGTCCGGGCGACCGAAAACAAGGTCGGCGAATTGTTGCAAGCCGAGGAAGACGCCGAGACCGGCAAGAAAATCATCAACGCGACGCGCCAAAAGCGACGCCCCGTTTCGCCGCAAATCGAGGCGATGCAGACCGAGCTTCGCATGGTGTTCGGTACGAAGGTCGAGATCAAGGCGTCGGCGCGAAGCCGCGGCAAGATCACGATCCACTTCAGCGACAGCGAAGAATTCGAACGCTTGAAAGACATGCTGTCGGCCGTCGCGGGGGAGTCCGCGAGGCCTCAGCTCCGTATCGCTAGCTGACCGGTCGGATCCGCACCGCCCGCATCCCGAAAGGGACCGGGCGGCGGACGCGAACTTTTTCACCACTGCCCCGACATCCTTCGCCGGCAGAGATGCGAATCCCCACGGCACGCGATCCAACCGCGGGCATCGTAGGCACGTCGACCTACAGACAAAGGAATCCGAGCGGTTTCCCGTTTGTTTCACATCGGGCGACAGATCCCGGGTGATCGACTACTCTGGCGGCTTTCGCTAGCCCATCGCGTTGCCGACATGCCGCCCCTTGCCATCGCTTTCGTTTTGATCGCGGCGGTGCTGTACACGCTGGCGGTTCTGCTTCTGAAGCGTGCCACCGATTGGCGGCCCGGGCCTTGGCGGGTTACGTTTCTTTGCAACATCGCGACGACGCTGTTGTTCGCGCCGCTGTGGTTTTTTGCTCAGCAGCCCGTCGACTGGACCTTGGTTTGGCAGCCGGCGATCGCGGCGATCTTGTTCGTCGGCGGGCAAGTCTTAGTCATCGTCGCGTTGACCAAAGGCGACGTCAGCATCGCCACGCCTTTGTTGGGCCTGAAAATTCTGATCGTGACGGTGATCAGCTTGGCCTTCGTCGGCTTCGGACGCGGCGATGCGCAGGGTCCGACGGATCCCAACGAGTCACTCAAGTTGATCGCCGCTGCTGTCCTGGCCACGGTCGCGGTGGCGATTCTGGGATCGAGCGGAGGGGCCGGCGGGCATCGCCGTGTACTGGTCACGGCGATCAGTTCGATCGGAGCGGCGACCTGCTACGCGATCTTCGACTGCTGCTTGCAGGTCTGGGGGCCGGTTTGGGGCACGTTTCGGCTGATGCCGTTGGTGATGGCGATCGCCGGCGTGATGTCGTTCGTTCTGGTGCCGTTCTTCAAAGCACCGCTGCGAAAGATCGATCGAGCCGCGTGGCCGTGGGTCGGCGGCGGCGCGTTCCTGATGGCCCTGCAGGCGGTTTTTCTGACCTGCACGATCAGCAGCTACGGCTTCGCCGCCCAAGCCAACGTGCTGTACAGCTCCCGCGGCCTGTGGACGGTCTTGCTGATCTGGGCCGTCGGCCATTGGTTCAGCAAAGACGAACAGGCCGCCGGCGGGCGGGTGCTGCGAGACCGTTTCATCGCGGCGGGGCTATTGTCGCTCGCGATTCTGATGGTGGTTTGATCGTCAAGCCGCTTTGGCTTCGTTGCGGTTGACCAGCCACAACAAGATCGGGCTGGCGACGAACACGCTGCTGTAGGTTCCGACCAGCACGCCGATGACCAGGCAGAACGCGAAGGCGTGAATGCCGGCGCCCCCAAAGGCGTACAGCAACAGCACCACGATCAGCGTCGTGACCGAAGTCAGCAACGTCCGACTGAGGGTCTGGTTGATGCTGCTGTTGATCATCTCACCGGTCAAACGAGGACTCTTGCCCTTGGTTTCGCGGATCCGGTCGAACACCACGATCGTGTCGTTCAGCGAATAACCGATGATCGTCAGCAGGGCCGCGACGACCGTCAAGCTGATCTTGAACGGGTCGATCAACAGGAACCCCAACGCGTCGGCCAACCAATAGCTGACGGCGATCGCACCGAGCGTGATCAACACGTCGTGCAGCAACGCCGCGACGGCGGCGAAGCCATAGATCACGCGTTGGAAGCGGAACCAAATGTAGGCGATGATGCACAGCAGGCTGGCGAAAAGGGCGCCGAAGGCCCGTCCGATCATGTCACCGGCGACGCGTGAACCGACGCTGCTGCTGCTGATCCAAATCGGTTCGCTGCTGAGATCCGATTCCAACTGTCGCATCACCGGCGTCGCTTTGGATTCCACCAAGGGAAGTTTCACGCGCCATTGGTCGAACGTCAAAGCCGATTCGGGGTCCCATTTCTCGGCGCCTTCGCCGCGGGGGGTCAATTCGATCTCGCGGTCACTCAATTCGACACCGACGGCCCCGGCCGCCTGAACGATTTTGTCAAGCAGCGTCTTGCCGTTGATCGCCGCGCCGCTTTCGCTTTCGCCGACACCCAACGTGATGATCGACGTGCTGAACGCGACGCCCGGCAGCGTGATGTCCATCACTTCGGCGTCTTCTTCGCCGTCGCCGGTCGCCGCTTCAGACGATTCGGCAGGTTCAGACGGTTCGGCAGGTTCAGACGCTTCCTGAGCGTACGCGACGGCCAGTCGGGTGCCGTTTCGAACGCCGGCCGATGGATCACTGACGATGCGAAGCGGTCGCTGCGTCTGCGGCAACCACGACGCTTGTCCGCCCGGCGTGATGCTGATTTGGTACTTGATCAAGTCCGCCACGTCGTCCTCGGCGAAACCTTTTTCGATCAGCGCCTTCAAGTCGTTGACCTGTTCCAACGGCGCGTCGACCTTGAAAACCGTGCCTTCGGGAATGCCATCGATGCTGACGTTGTTGACCGTCGACGGGATCGGGTCGCCGTCATTGCTGATCAAAACGCTGTCAACGACACGTCGCACCTCGTCGGTCGGCGTCGACTCATTCAGACGGAACTGGACCGACGACCCGCCGGCAAAGTCGATGTCAAAGATTCCGTTGCCTCGCAAGAACAAACTGGCGATGCCGCAACAGACCAAAATGCCCGATACCAT
This sequence comes from uncultured Pirellulaceae bacterium, assembly GCA_964453205.1. Taxonomy (GTDB): domain Bacteria; phylum Planctomycetota; class Planctomycetia; order Pirellulales; family Pirellulaceae; genus Crateriforma. The sequence goes on from CAYVRC010000049.1 coordinate 29,611, forward strand.
CAAGGTGAAGCGGCCTTTGCCGATGAAATCCAGCTGGCCGCCGCCGGCCAGCGAATTGCGAGCGTTGTTGACGATGTCCGCCATGCGAAGGGACAAAAACCCTTTCCTCTCGGCGATCTCAAAAAACGTGCGGGAAACGAAGATGGCCGTGAACATCGAGAACAAGATGCCCAAGATCAACGTCACGGCGAAGCCACGGATTTGGTCGGTGCCGATCGCGTAAAGCACGATCGCCGTGATCAACGTGGTCAAGTTGGCGTCCACGATCGTCGTGGTCGCTCGGCTGAAGCCGTTGCGGACCGCCATTCGCGGTTTGGCACCCTTTTTCAGTTCTTCGCGGATGCGTTCAAAGATCAACACGTTGGCGTCGACGGACATGCCGACGGTCAACACCAAGCCGGCCAAGCCGGGCAGCGTCAGCGGCTGGTTGATCAACACCATCGTCGCCAAGATCAACGCCAAGTTCAGCATCAGAGCCAAACAGGCCAGAATGCCGGAGAAGCGATAGTAGATCAAAATGAAAACCAGCACGAGAAGCAATGAGACGGCGATCGAATAAAAGCCCTTGGTGATCGTGTCTTTCCCCAACGTCGCGTCGATTTGGTTTTCCGCGATCGGCTGGGGCGTCAAGGCGGCGGGCAACTGACCGGCTTCCAAGACGGCGACCAACCGTTCGACTTCGTCGCGGGTGAAGCTGCCCGTGATCTGACCCTGCTTGGCGATCACCGAGTTGATCGTCGGGGCCGACAACAACACGTCGTCCAAGACGATCCCGAGCTGGCGTTTACGAGTCCCCACCGGGGAATTGTTGGTCGTCAAGGCGCGGAACCGGCCGGAGCCTTGATCGGTCAGGTTGAACGAGACGGCCGGGGCACCGCGGTTGTCGGTGATGGCCTGGGAAAACGCCAAGTCTTCGCCTTTGATGTCCAACAGCGGATCGATGACCATCAAGATTTCCAGCCCCGACATGCCTTGATCGGCGACCCAGCGGGCGACCGCCCCGGGTTCAATGCTGGTCACCACGGTCATCGGCGGTTCGACGATTTCTCCGGTGGCAGGGTCACGGACGGTGGCGTTGCCGACGCCGACGCGGAACGGGCGGACGCCGCGGATTTCGTTCGCTTCGCGGCCGACCTGGACCCACCGACCGTATTCGATGCCGTCGGTCGACCCGATGATTTCACGCAGCGGTTTGTCGGACTCGGCGTTCGCGCGGGCCAAGTCGATGATGTCTTGATGGTCGGCCTGATTGGCGACGATCGCGAACCGCAGGATGCCGGCCTCCTCGATCAATTGCTTGATCCGGTCGACCTCGCGTTGGTCGACCTCGGGCACGATGATTTCGATTTGCGATTCCCCGTACGGCCGGATGACGATCTCTTGCGTACCGCTGGGGTTGATGCGGTTGGTCAGCGGTTCGACCAGACTTTCGGACTTGATCGCTTGACCGCCGCTCTCCTGCTTCTCCACGTTCATCGACGGGTCGATCTCGTAAACCAAGATCGTGCCGCCACGCAAGTCGACGCCCAGGCCGGGTAGTTTATTGAACAGCACGACTAGGCTGGCGATGACGGCCAAGCAAATGAAGCCCAGTCGGGTGCCGAGCTGAGGCATTTTCAGGGCCTTGGCCAAATAACTGCCCAGGACGAAAGGCAGGATCAGCACGGCGGCGGCGATCGCCACGGCGATCCACGGCCCCGCGGTGTCCTCGCCCGTCGCGGCGACCGCGGCGTTGGCGGCGACGTCGGACGCGGCGTCTTGAGTGGCTTGGGCGAACATCAACAGCCCATCGGTGAAAGAGCAGTCCATCGTTTGTTTCTTACAGTCCGGTCGGTGGTGTGTGGGGTTCGCGGCACCGTCATGGCGCCCGATTGGGAGGTTCGGTAGGTTCGTGCGGTCGGGAAACGTTACTTATCTTTGACGGCCGACGTGGTCGCCGGCGTCTCGGACGACTTGGACTTTTCGGCCGCTTTGGCTTTGGCCGACGGATCGACCAAGCCGGCGACGGCCGATCGATTGACTTTGATTCGCGTCCCCGCGTTCTCGTCGATCTTCAATGTGACGACGTCGCCCTCGGGACTGATCGATACGATGGTGCCGTGGATTCCGCCGACGGTCACGACCCGGTCGTTCTTCGCCAGCGAAGCCATCAACTTGGCTTCCTCGGACTTCTTGCGACGCTCCGGCGCGATGAACGTCAGATAGAAAATGACGAACAGCGAGATCGGCAACAACAACGGGTTCGACAGAAGTCGCTGGATGAAGCTCGGAGGCGGACCCTCCGCCACGCCGTCACCGGCCGCGCCGTCGACCGCCACGTCCGCTTGAGCCAACAAGTCGAAACCGAACAGGTCCGAGATGGCACCGTCCACGACGGGCGAATAGCTCACCAGCGTCGAAATCGAGTCCGCCAAACAGGATACATCGAAGAGAAACAAAAACGGGATGCCTTCGCCAAAGCGTGCCTTGTGCGACCCCGCATCAGGGTCGATCGCCCCGAATCGGGGCCGAATGCCCGCAACGGGGCTGAATCAACGAATGCGGCATGATATGGAAGGCGAAAATTCGTCACAAGCCCATCGGACCGAGAACGCCGATCAGTCGATGTCTTCGAAATCGTCAAAACTGTCGACGTCGGAAAGGTCTTCCTCCTCCTCGCTGCCGCCGGCCGTGTTCAGCCCGAACTCGGCACTGATTTCGTCGTCGATCTCGATCTCGTAGTCGTCGTCCAGTTCCTCTTCGAAATCGTCGTCGAAGTCGTCGTCGAAATCGTCTTCGTCGATGTCGTCGAACTCATCGACCTCGTCATCTTCGTCCAAACCGTCCGAGAACCCCTCGCGGCCCTCGTCGTCCCCACCGCCGTCGTCGAGTTCGTCGTCATCATCGTCGTCGTCGTCATCGTCATCGTCGTCGTCATCGCCTTTGCCGGACAAACGCGGCGACCCCGCGACAGCGGGATGGCTGCTCGGGATGACAACGGGGGGGCGAATGTCTCGTGCTGGAACAATACCGAGCGCAGGAGCGGTCAACGTCATGGACAATGTCGGAGAAGAGCGAGCGTGGGGGGGAACAAGGCAGGCTGGGGCGTCCGGGAAAGCGTTGGCGGCAGCAGGCCTTTTGTCAACGGACGGGCAGACGGCAGGCCGAATTGTAGACAGAAATGCCGGCGACCAAATCGGGGCAGTGTTTCGAACGTGACCTGGCCGCCGGCGCCGACATTTTGATAGCTCAACGGCTGGCGACAAGCCGACCAGTCGCCGTTTGCAGCAAAAAACATGGCTTTCTTGAGAGGACACGCATGCACCAAGGTTCCCGCATCGCCGGCAAGGGGCTGATCTGCTTCTCAGGCGGCCCCTTACTGGCCTTCGTCGCCGTCATAACGGTCTGCGGGGCTCTCGGCGGCTGCGCGTCGAAACAATACGGTCATTTGCTGGCCGGCGACGACAAGGACATGGTCGGCAGCCACGCCGCCGGCGCGGCGACTTGGAATCCGCTGGTCGACGAATCGGTCGCCAAGATGCTCGGCCGCTGTCCGCCGGCGATCCAACCGGCCGGATTCGTCCCGGATTCGATCCATTCGCCCGGCTTGGAAAGCATGGTCACCCCGGCGCTGTCGACCGGGCCGGCCGCGGTTTGCTTCATCGGGCTGGAGAACAAGTCCGCCGAGGAACTGGCCGATTTCAAGGATCAGCTGTACGAACGCATCGATTCGCAGATCAATTCGGCCGGCAGTTTTCGCAGCATCAGCCGCCGCATGGTCGACACGGCGCTTCGCGAGACGCGTTTGCGTCCCGATTCCCTGTACCTGCCCGAGAACCGCGCCGTGTTCGCCGCCGCGCTGGGTCGCCAAGGCACGCCGGTGGATTACTTGCTGTACGGCACGATCACGACGGGCACGACCGATCGCAACAAAAGTACCCAGCGGGATTACCTGCTGACCCTGGAAATGGTCAATCTGCACAGCGGCGACTACGTCAAAGAGTCGGCGAAGATCCGCAAGGGCTACCACAAAACCCGCGCCGGCAAATGGTGGAACTTTGGTCTGT
>CAYVRC010000050.1:0-33065 GCA_964453205.1 uncultured Pirellulaceae bacterium
CACGTCAACAATAGGTGGCTGGCACCTAGTTTTGGTTGATAGGTGGCTGGCACCTGTTGGGATAGGTACCTAATGGGGAGGCCGGTAACGGGTTGTCGAGAGTTGATCGAAAGAGCGACCAGCCGACCGTTGCCTCAGCGTAAACTCGGCGTCGTGCCGCTCGGAGCCGTTCCGGGCGGCACCGCGTCGAGGCGGGCTCGGGCCGCGTGTCCGGTTGCCGCTCGACGAGCCATTTCCTCAAAGCCGACGCCCGATCGTTTCGCGACCGTCAAAATCGCACCGGCAAATTGTTTTTTCGTCGGCATCTCCACCTGCGGAAGTCGGCGTGCGACATCGATCATCCCCGCCGGGTTGGTTTCCGAGGCTTGGCTGATTTGCGAAATGAAGCGAGCGGTTTCGACAAAGTTGTTGTCCGCGGACTTGCCAATCAAGCCCGACAGCGTCCGCGCCACCAAGTCCGCGCCGAACCCGTCGAACTTGACAAAACAGTCCAGCGTTCCGGTCACCGTCGTTCCGCTGCCGACGTCCTCCGCGTAATCGCTGCGGATCAGAAACACGCCGTCGCCGAGGATCGGCTTGGTCGTCAGCTTCCCGTCGTAGCTGCCTCTGGCGACGAAAACGTGCATCTCCGAATCTCCGTAGATCAGATCGATTTCGCACGTCGTGCCGTTGCCGTCCTGAGCGTCCAATTTGTAACGCTCGGTTCGTCGCACGGTGACGTTCGTGACACCCATCAGATCCCACAGACCGACCAGGACTTCCGGATTCCGCGTCAAAAACAGAAACATGTCGCGATCGCATTGGATCGATTGGGTGGGCAGCTTGCGATAAATCGTCGGCGACTCGGCGATTCGGAGGATCCGATCCCGAGCCTCCGGCGTCAGCCGATCCAGCGGAAATGCCGCGACGGCTTCGCGACGCTGCTTCGAAGAAGCCGATTCGAAAAGCCCGCCCCGAGCCGCGACGCCGACAGGCTCCGCACCCGAAACGGTGGCCGGCCGGGTTCCGAAACTCCCGGTCGTCAGATGGGCAGCGATCAAACATGCAGCGATCACAACGGCAGGCCGGTCGCCCCGTCGTCGCGGCGGGTCATGCGAAACATGTCCCGCGCGGCAATTCAAGTCCGCAATTCGCTGGCACGCCACAGGCATCCCCCCGCTAGTGATTCTCCATGGTCCACCAACCACGGCGCGAGACGGATTCGACAGCAGTGCCGATCGCAACGCATGGTAAGACTTTTCGGCCGTCCACCCGAACCGAGTTCAATCAAGCCCGAAAGTTCCTTCGAAACCGTCGTTTCCCGCCGAAATCCCCCCACCGTGAAACACCCCCGGCCGATTCTTCCTGCTGCGCCGTCTCGGCAAACCCGCGTCGTGCGGCATTCGGTCCTTACCGGGCTCGTCGGATTTGACAATCGCCGTTTGGGGTCAACGTTTGCAAGTCGGCCGGTCGTGACGAGTGACCCGAAACGCACTCGGCACGCCATTCGCTAAGGCTGACGTTGAGTCGACGAGGGGGACGGGCACGGATGAAACTGTGCGTTTTCGCTCGCATCAGGTTTTCCACGGAGTTGGCAAGGTTACGGGCGTGAATGTCTTGGTGGTTTTAAGTGCCGTCGCGATCATCGGCGGCTTGACGTTCACCCTCGCCTCGATGCTGGTCGTCGCGAATCGCTTGCTGTACGTCCACGAGGACCCGCGAATCGATGCCGTCGAAGCGATGCTGCCGCACACCAACTGTGGTGCCTGCGGGTACCCGGGCTGTCGCGCCTTCGCCGTGGGTTTGGTCCACGATGAAGTCCTGCCCGGCAAATGTTCGGTCGGGACCGCCGAGAATCATGCCGCGATCGCCCGTTACCTGGGCGTCGGCGTGGGCGCCCGAGAAAAACAAGTCGCCCGGCTGGCGTGCGCGGGCGGCAACAACGTCGCCAGAAACCGGGCTCACTACCAAGGCATGGAATCCTGTGCCGCCGCGGCTCTGGTCGCCGGGGGCGGAAAAGCCTGTTTCTGGGGATGCTTGGGCCTGGCCGACTGCGCCGTCGCCTGCGACTTCGACGCGATCGAAATGAACGCCCATCAGATTCCCGTCGTCAACGAGGATCGCTGCACCGCTTGCGGCGACTGCGTGACGGCGTGCCCCAAAGGCCTGTTCTCCTTGCACCCGGTCGGCCACCGCTTGTGGGTGGCTTGTGCGTCGCGGGCCGAAGGGGACGAGGTGCTCGAACAGTGCGAAGTCGCCTGCACCGGATGCGCCCGCTGCGCGTCGGACTCCGGAGGCAGGATCGCGATGGAAAACGGCTTGCCGGTGATCGACTACGACGCCGGACCGCCGTCCGACACGCCGATCCTGCGTTGTCCGACCGGCGCGATCCTCTGGCTGGACCCGCACACCGGACCGCGGAAAGGCCCGGCGGCACGAAAAGTCATTCGCCAAGGCGTCATCCACGACGCGACTTCCTAAAGGCGACCGAATCAGACCCCGCGGCACAGGCTTTGAATCGCCGCCCTTCCCCCCCCTTCCCCAGTGAATCCCATGTTCTTGAAGACCAAGCCCACGGCGATGAAAAAATCTGAAACCTCCGTCCTTTTCCCCGGCACCCGCGCGGCCGTCGACGGCAACACCGCCGTCATCCTTTGCGAACGCGAAAGCACCGACGCCGCCGGCGCGTATCCGATCACCCCGTCGACCCAGATGGGCGAGTACTGGGCCGAAGCCGCCGCCAAGGGGCACCTGAACACGTCCGGCCGACCGCTGATCTTCGTCGAACCCGAAGGCGAACATGCCGCCGCCGCCGTGACCGCCGGCCTGTCGATGTCAGGACTGCGGGCGAGCAACTTTTCGTCCGGCCAAGGCATCGCCTACATGCACGAATCGCTGTACGCCGCGGTCGGAAAACGCCTGACCTACGTGCTGAACGTCGGCGCCCGGGCGATGACCAAGTCCACCCTGAACGTTCATGCCGGTCACGACGACTACCACTGCATGGACGACACGGGCTTCTTTCAAATGTTTGCCAAAGACGCTCAGTCCGTCGCCGACCTGAACATTATCGCACACCGAGTGGCCGAATACGCACTCACACCGGGCGGTATCGCACAGGACGGGTTCCTGACGACGCACTTGATCGAGTCGATTCAGGTCCCGGAAAGAGAATTCATCAAGAAATTTCTCGGCCGCCCCGACGACATCATCCCCACCCCGACGCCGGCCCAGCAGATCATTTACGGGCCGACGCGTCGCCGCATCCCCGAGGTCTGGGACGTGGATAATCCGGTCATGACCGGGACGGTGCAAAACCAAGACTCCTACATGCAAAGCGTCGCCGCTCAGCGACCTTATTTCTTCGATCACATCGTCGACATCACCGAAGACGCCTTCGCACAATTCGCCGAATTGACCGGCCGCCAATACCGACGCGTGATGTCGTATCGCGTCGAAGATGCGGACTATTTGATCCTCGGCCAAGGCAGCATGATTCTGACCGCCCAGGCCGTCGCCGATTACCTCCGTGAAACCCGCGGAATCAAGGTCGGCGTCGTCGACATGGTCATGTTTCGCCCCTTTCCGGCCGACCTGATCAGTCATGTGGTCAAAGGTCGCAAAGGCGTCGCCGTCCTGGAACGGCTGGACCAACCGCTCGCCGTCGACCTGCCGTTGATGCGAGAGATCCGGGCGACGATCAGCCGTGCAATCGAGAACGGACGCTGCCGAGACTCGGCCCGGCAAGAGTCGGGCGGTCACGACGAAGCTTCGTTGCCTTTCCCCGGCCTGGCCACCTACGCCTCACTCGGTGACGTGCCGCTGCTGTATTCGGGTTCCTTCGGCATGGGCAGCCGTGACCTGCAACCCGAAGGCCTGATCGGCGCGATCGAGAACATGTTGCCCGACGGCCCGCGACGCAAGTTCTTTTATCTGTCGATCGATTTTCTGCGCAGCGACCCCGTCAGTCCGAAGCAACGGTTGCACCAAGAGGACATCGAAGACAAATATCCCGACATTCGCAAGTTGGCCGTTCGCGGATCGGAAAATCCCAACCTGATGCCGGAAAACAGCATCACCGTCCGCATGCACAGCGTCGGCGGCTGGGGCGCGATCACGACCGGCAAAAACTTGGCGATGACGCTGTACGACTTGCTGGGCTTTCACATCAAAGCCAACCCCAAATACGGTTCGGAAAAGAAAGGCCAGCCGACGACTTATTATCTATCCGCCGCCCCCGAACCGATCCGCATCAACAGCGAATACTTCTACGTCGACGTGGTGTTGTCGCCCGACCCGAACGTGTTCAAGCACACCAACGCCGTGGCCGGACTCAAGGAAGGCGGCGTCTTCATCATTCAAAGCGACAAGACGTCCGCCGATGCGGTCTGGGCCAGCATCCCGGAACCGTATCGCCGCATCATCGTCGAAAAGAAGATCAACCTGTACCATATGGACGCCTTCAAGATCGCTCGCGAAGTCGCCAGCGATCCCGACTTGCGGCTACGCATGCAAGGCATCGCGTTCCAAGGCGCGTTCTTCAAAGCGTCGCCGGTCGCCGAGAAGGCCGGGTTCAGCGAACAAACGTTGCTCGACGCCATTCACGCTCAGGTGAAAAGCAAGTTCGGCGGTAAAGGCGAACGCATCGTTCGCGAGAACATGTCGGTCGTCAAACGCGGCTACGACGAGGTCAAACCGGTGCCCCACGGCGAGATCGAAAACGTCGCGGGCGAATCCAACGGCGCGGTTTCCCACGAACCGCGTTTGCCGGTGCTGCTGAACTCACAGCCGCACAGCTCCTCGGCTCAGTCCGACATCCATCGTTTTTGGGAACAGACCGGCAATTTCTACGCCCGTGGCATGGGCAACGACACGATCACCGATCCGTTCGTCGGATTGGGAACCTTGCCCGCGGTGACGACGTTGTTCCGCGACATGAGCGGGATTCGTTTCCAACACCCGCAGTGGGTCGCCGAGAACTGCACCGCGTGCGGCAAGTGCTACACCGTCTGTCCGGACACCGCGATCCCGGGTTTGGTCAGCGAAGTCGGCGAAGTGTTCGATACCGCCGTCAATCGCATTCGCAAACACACCAAGACGCTCAAGCACTTGCCCGGTGCGGTTCGCTTGGCCGAACGCCATTTGCGAGCGATCTTTGCCGAAGCCGAAGAAACCGACAACGTGATCGGAATGCTGGAGGAAGCGATCGGCAAGACGCTCCGCGAAAGCAAACTGGAACCGCCCCAACGCGACGAGCTGAAACACGAGCTGCAATTGCTGCGTGACGAACTGGGCGATTTCCAGTTCGCCCTTTCGCGACCGTACTTTACCCAGAAGGAAAAGGAATCACCCGGCGAAGGCGGCTTGCTGAGCATCACCGTCAATCCGAACACCTGCAAAGGCTGCATGGAATGCGTCGAGGTCTGCGGCGACGACGCGTTGCTGAGCGTCGATCAGACCGAACAGTCGCTGGAATCGCTGCATCGCAATTGGGATTTCTGGCAAGACCTGCCGACGACGAACAAGAAATACATCCGTGTCCAAGACTTGGAACAAGGCATCGGCGCCCTGGAAACGTTGCTGCTGGACAAAGCCAATTACTCGGCGCTGGCAAGCGGCGACGGCGCGTGCTTGGGTTGCGGCGAAAAGAGCATCATTCACATCTTCACGGCCACCGTCGAAGCCTTGATGCAACCGCGTGTCGAAAAACACTTGGCCGAACTGGATCAGTTGATCGCGGAGTTGCAAAACCATATCCAAAAGAAACTGGTCAGCGAGATCGACATCAGCGATCCCGCCCGGCTGGCCGAGATCGTCAGCGAAATGGGCAGCGGCGACGTGACGCTCGCCGGCATCGCCCGACGCGTCGAAGATGCCAGCGGCGGCGAACCGATCGACCAAGAATGGCTCCGCCGTGTGACCGATCTGGTCCAGCAGCTGAAGCAACTGAAATGGAAATACACCGACGGCGTCAGCGGACGCGGCCGCAGCAAAGCGGGCATCTTGAACGCCACCGGGTGTTCCTCGGTCTGGGGCAGCACTTATCCGTTCAACCCCTATCCGTTCCCGTGGGCCAATCACTTGTTCCAAGACGCCGCCTCGGTCGCGATGGGCGTGTTCGAAGGCCACATGTCGAAAATGGCCGACGGATTCAAAGCGATTCGTGGAGCCAAGAGAGAACTGGCCGGCGACCGGCCGGATGACCTGACCTATTTCAACTGGCGACACTTCAGCGACGAGGAGTGGGAACTTTGCCCGCCGGTCGTCGCGGTGGGCGGTGACGGGGCGATGTACGACATCGGCTTCCAGAACTTGTCACGACTGATGATGTCGGGAACGCCGATCAAAGTCGTTGTGCTGGACACCCAGGTGTATTCGAACACCGGCGGACAAGCTTGCACGTCGGGTTTCTTCGGCCAAGTTTCCGACATGGCGCAATTCGGCAAAGCGACTCGGGGCAAAGAGGAAATCCGCAAGGAGATCGGCCTGATCGGCATGGCCCATCGCACCACCTACGTCATGCAAAGCAGCGTCGCCCAGCCGAATCACCTGATCGAAGGGTTCATCGAAGGCTTGAAAGCGCGACGACCGGCGTTATTCAACCTGTACACGTCGTGCCAGCCCGAACACGGCATCGGCGATGACATGAGTGCCCATCAAGCCCGCTTGGCGCTGGAATCACGCGCCTATCCGGTGTTCAAATACAACCCCGATCTGGGCGTTACACCGGAGGAATGCTTCGACCTGGAAGGCAATCCCTCGCTCGACCAAGACTGGCCGACCTACACGTTGTCGTACACGCAAGGTGGTCGCAAAAAGTCGATGGAATTGCCGATGACGTTCGCGGATTTCGCGGCAACCGAAATCCGGTTCCGAAAGCACTTCCGCGTCGCCCCGCAAGAAACCTGGAACGACAAAATGATCCCGGTGCACGAATTCTTGGAACTGGCGGTCGAAGACCGCGAAGGCTTGTTCCCGTACATCTGGAGCGTCAATCGCGAAGGCGAACTGACCCGTTTGCTGGTCGCCGACCCGATCATTCGGTCTTGCGAAGATCGCCGTGATTTCTGGAACATCCTCCGTTCGCTGGCGCGGGTCAACGATACCGAAGTCGACCGCGGCCTGATCGAAGACGACGTGCGACGTGAGATGACGGCCAAGATCGCCGGCAATCTGGCGGCGCTGCTGACCGGAGAACCCGTCGGCGCGGAGATCGCGATCCCGCCGGCTTCGACAAAGGCGTCGACCAACGGCGTGTCGAAAGGCGACGTGTCGGCGGACGAGGCGTCGGCCGGCGGCACCGGCGGTCAAACCGATCGCGGCGCGGGCGATTACATGGCTCCGTGGATCGACACCCCGCAGTGCACGGCGTGCGACGAATGTGTCCGGTTGAACCCCAAGATCTTTCAGTACAACGCCGCCAAGAAAGCCGAGATCATCGATCCGCAAGGCGGCCCGTACCGTGATTTGGTCAAAGCCGCCGAACGCTGCACCGCGGGGATCATCCACCCCGGCTTGCCCAAAGATCGCAGCGAAAAAGATGTCGACAAGTGGATCGCACGAGGCGAAAAGTTCAATTGATGTTTTCTTTGGTCAATCACCTGCTCGGAACCAAAACGTTCGCGCACGGCGTGCATCCGCCTGAGTGTAAGGATGAAACGCGTGGTCTGGCGATCCATCAGTTTCCCTTCGCGCCGTTGTTGGTCGTGCCGTTGTCTCAGCACATCGGTAAACCGGCCGAAGCCGTCGTCGACGAAGGCGCCGAAGTCGTCCGTGGTCAAGTCTTGGCCACGGCCGACGGATTCATGTCCGTGGCCATCCACGCCCCGGCGACCGGTGTGATACGTCGCATCGCGTTGACGCCGGGAATCAAAGGCAAGATGGAACTCGCGTTTTTCTTGGAACCTTACACCGCGTCGACGCAAGAAGTCCTGGAAGGAAAATCGCTCGAGGCCGCCACGGCGACTCCCGAGCAGATCATCGACGCGATCCAAGCCGCCGGCGTCGTCGGACTCGGGGGCGCGGGGTTTCCCACGCACGCGAAGCTGAAGATTCCCGCCGGCAAGTCCGTCGACACGTTGATCATCAACGGCGCCGAGTGTGAACCGTACCTGACGACCGATCATCGCGTGATGTTGGAACACGCCGACGAGGTGATGATCGGCATTCCGTATTTGTTAAAGGCCACCGGTGCCGATCGTGCCATCATCGCGGTCGAGGACAACAAGCGAGACGCCGCTGAGGTCTTGCGGGCCGCCTTGCCACAGGGCCTGCCGGTCACCGTCGAGGTCTTGCCGGTGAAATACCCGCAAGGTGCGGAGAAAATGTTGATCACGGCGCTGCTGGGACGCGAGATTCCGTCGGGCGGATTGCCGCTCGATAGTGGCGCGGTGTGCGTGAACGTGGGGACGACCGCCGAACTCGGGCATTTGTTGCCCCGCGGCATGGGACTTTACGAACGGATCATCACGCTCGGCGGTCCGGGGATCAAAAAGAAAGGCAATTATCGGATTCCCATCGGTACGACGTTGCGCTACATCTTGGACTACGTCGGAGTGGAAGACGATCTGTCGACGGTGGTGATGGGCGGGCCGATGATGGGCGCGGCCGCGTCCAGCTTGGACATCCCGATTACCAAAGGTTCCACCGGCGTGATCGCGATGACCGAGCGGCAGACCGGCCGGATGATCGATCGCAAAGAATATCCGTGTATCCATTGCGGTTCGTGCTTGGACGCTTGTCCGTTGTTTCTAAATCCTTCGCAGCTCGGCCTGCTCGCCAAGAACGGTCGTTATCAAGCGATGGCCGACGATCTGCACTTGATGGATTGTTTCGAGTGCGGGTGTTGCACGTTCGCATGTCCTTCGCACATTCCCTTGGTCCAACGGTTCCGCGTGGCGAAGCAGGCGGTGCGTCAGACGAGGAGGCCGGCCGGATGAAACCGTTCAGTCCCACCTCGCATAGCCTGGCCAAGACGTTGACGATTCGCATGTCGCCGCACGTCGGTGCGACGGCCAGCGTCGATCGAATCATGTTCAACGTGGTGCTGGCGTTGGTCCCGGTTTGCGGGTACGCGATTTACGCTTTCGGGATCGCCGCGATTCTGGTGTTGGCCACCGCGGTCGCCTCCTGCGTGTTGACAGAACACGTATTGTGTCGGATCAGCGGCAAAGACACGACGATCGGTGATTGGTCGGCGGTGATCACCGGTTTGTTGTACGGTTTGATTTTGCCACCCAGTTTGCCGTTGTGGATGGTCGCGGCCGGCGGCGTCCTGGCGATCGGTGTCGGCAAGTTTCTGTTCGGCGGTTTGGGGTACAACCCGTTCAATCCGTCACTGGTCGGTCGGGCGATCTTGCAAGCCACTTTTCCGTCGGCGATGACGACTTGGTTGTCGGCTCCCGAGGCCCGCTTTCAATCGATTCCGTCGTCCTCGGTCGCGTTTCCGCTGATGAAGCCCGTCTATGACGGCGTCACCGCCGCGACGCCGCTATCGCAATGGAAATTCAGCCAGGTACCGACCGATACGGGTCAACTGTTCTTGGGCACGGTTCCCGGTTCGACCGGTGAAACCTGCGCGGCGTTGATCCTGCTGGGCGGAGCTTATTTGATCGCCCGGCGGATGATGAGTTGGCGGATTCCGGTTTCCATCTTGGTCACCGTGGCGGTACTGAGCGGCTTGTTGCACTTGATCGACCCGCAGCGGTACGCCGGACCGCTGTTCATGCTGCTCTCCGGCGGTCTGATGCTCGGTGCGGTCTTCATGGCGACCGACATGGTTTCCTCACCGATCACACATGCCGGGCGTGTCCTTTACGGCATGCTGATCGGCACGTTGACCGTCGTCATCCGCGTTTGGGGCGGCGTCCCGGAAGGCATCATGTACGCGATTCTGATCGGCAACGCGGTGGCGCCGCACTTGGACAACTGGATCCAGCCGCGTCTTTACGGTGCAAAGAATCTGAAAGCCGAAACGGGAGCGACCGGATGAGCGCGCCGGTGCAGACCGAAACGACCTTGCCGCCGTTTGACGTCAAGGCGACGCTGCGAATTTACGCCGTCGTTTTGTCGGTCGGCATCTTTTGCGGCGTGGCCATCGTCGGTGTTTACGAAATCACCAAACCGATCATCGCCCGCAACAAGGTCGCGGCGCGGCAAAACGCGGTGCTTGACGTGCTGCCCCGCGCCACCACCAGCGTGGCGTACCAGTGGGACGACGCAGCGGAATCTTTCCGGATCGCTTCGTCCGATGCGGAGGGCGACGGGCTGGTCTTCGTCGGTTTCGACGACGCGGAAAAGCCCGTCGGCGTCGCCATCGAAACCAAAGGCATGGGCTACCAAGATTTCATCCGCGTCTTGTACGGCTATTCGCCACAGGAACAAGCGATCATCGGCGTTCGGGTTTTGGAGAGCCGTGAGACCCCGGGGCTCGGCGATCGGATCGAAAAGGATCCCGTGTTTTTGAAGAACTTTGAAGCCTTGGACGTTTCGTTGGCGGGCGACGGCAAGACGCTCGCCCATCCGATCGAGTTCGTCAAACCGGGGGAAAAGACCGAGCCTTGGCAGATCGACGGGATCACCGGCGCGACGATTTCGTCGAAAGCCACCGCGGACATGCTTCGCGAGAGTTCGCAAATTTGGGTGCCGCGGGTCGGCACGCGGCTATCGACATTCACAACGACCGAGGAAGGCGAAGACTGATGGCGGTCGGACTGCAAACCGAGGTGCCCGGCGCGGCCGATGATTTCCTGGCCGGTGTCTGGAAACGCAATCCCGTGTTCGTCCAGGTATTGGGGATGTGTCCGGTGTTGGCGGTCACGAACACGGCGATGAACGCGCTGGCCATGGGGTTGGCGACGGCGTTCGTGTTGGTGATGTCCAGCACCGTCGTGTCAACGATTCGCAAGATCGTTCCGCATCAAGTCCGGATCGTGACGTTCATCCTGATCATCGCGACTTTCGTCACCATCGTGGATTACTTGATTCAAGCGATCAGCTTGGGGCTGCACCGCGCGCTCGGCGCGTTCATCTCGTTGATCGTCGTGAACTGTTTGATCCTGGGCCGGGCCGAGGCCTTTGCGTCACAAAACCGAATCGGCCGTTCGATTCTGGACGCGGCCGGGATGGGCGTCGGATTCACGCTGGCTCTTTTGTGTCTGGGCGGCGTTCGTGAACTCCTGGGCGCCGGCAGTCTGTTCGGCGTGCCGCTACTGGGTTCCTCGTTCGAACCTTGGACCGTGATGATGTTGCCACCGGGGGGGTTCTTCTCCCTGGCCGCTTGGCTTTTGTTGTTCAGCGGACTCAAGCAACGTCGCGAGCGAAAACTAGCCGGGGAGGCGGTGACATGAACGACGAATCTCTGGCGACGATTTTCATCAACGCTTGTCTGGTGAACAATTTCGTGTTGGCGTATTTCCTGGGCATTTGTCCCTTCTTGGGCGTGTCGGGTAAGCGTGACACGGCGGTGCGGATGGGGGCGGCCGTGACGTTCGTGATGCTGGTCAGCTCGGTCGCCGCGTACGGGATTCACGCCTTGTTGACGTGGGCCGACGCGCCGTACTTGGAACTGATTTCCTTCATCGCGGTGATCGCTTCAACGGTTCAGTTGGTCGAGATGTTCATCAAGAAGGTCAGCCGACCGCTGTTCGAAGCCTTGGGGATTTTCTTGCCTCTGATCACGACGAATTGTGCGATCTTGGCGGTCGCGCTTTTTCAAACCAACAAAGGTTACGGGTTGATCCAGTCCGTCGTGTTCGCGTTCGGCGCGGGCGTCGGATTCACGTTGGCTTTGTTTCTGATTTCCGGGCTTCGTGAGAAACTGGAGCTTGCCGACACGCCGGATATCGTCAGAGGAACCGCGATCACGCTGCTGTTGGCGGGGATGTTGTCGATTTGCTTCATGGGATTCGCGGGACTATTCAACTGATGATGCTGGAACCCCTGATCAAAGCGACGTTGGGAATCACGGTCATCATGATCGCTTGGCTTGCCGTGCAGTTCGTGTTCGCGCGGCGAATGGGCACCCCGGCGGGCGAAGACGTGATGGCCGGTCGATCGGGCTGCCACGGTTGCACCTGCCAGACACCCTGCGAGAAACGGCAGTCCGAAAACAGACCATAGTACAATCATTTTTTTTATTGCTCGGGAGAAACAACGATGCAGTTGCAAGACTACGACGTGTCGACGCGGTATCAGGCCAAGGTGTTGCGGAGTGAACGGATCACGCCGGAACAATCCAAGGAAGAGGTTCGCGACATCTTGTTCGAGATTCACGCGGCCGATTTTAACCCGCAAGTCGGTCAGAACATCGGCGTGCTGGCCCCCGGACGCCCGGAGATGGGGCAGGACCATCATTTTCGTTTGTACAGCATCGCCAGTTTGCCGGCCGACGATTCGGCGTCGAGTCGACAAGTCGGAATCTGTGTCCGTCGTTGTCACTACGTCGATGATTTCAGCGGCGAACAGTATCCCGGCGTGGCGTCGAACTACTTGTGCGATTTAAGGCCGGGCGACTCGTTCACGATTACCGGGCCGTACGGGCAAGCTTTCGAAATCCCGGAGGACCTGTCGGCCAACTTGATCTTGATCGGCGCGGGAACGGGGATCGCGCCGTTCCGCGCTTTCGTTCAGCACCTGTATCGCACCGAGCCGGATTACTCGGGCCGGGTGCTGCTGTTTCATGGGGCCCAGACCGGATTGGAACTGCTGTATCGAAACGACGCCCGAAACGATTTCGCGTTGTACTACGACAAGGCGACGTTCGAAGCGATCAACGCACTCAGTAAGCGTCCGGGATGGACCGACGTCAGCGATTGGGAAACGGCGTTGCAATCGC
The DNA here is from genome assembly GCA_964453205.1 of uncultured Pirellulaceae bacterium. Lineage (GTDB taxonomy): Bacteria > Planctomycetota > Planctomycetia > Pirellulales > Pirellulaceae > Crateriforma. The sequence continues at coordinate 12,815 of CAYVRC010000050.1, forward strand.
GCAGCGAGGAACTGGTTCGCTTGTTGGATCAGCCCAACACCTATGTTTACGTCGCCGGGTTGACGAAAATTCGTGACGAACTGGATCACGCGTTGGCCCAGGTCGTCGGGTCGCCGGCCGACTGGGCCGACCTGAAACAACGGCTGGAATACGAAGACCGCTGGACCGAATTGCTGTTCGACTAAACGGCCGGGAGTCCCCTCCCGCGATGCCCGGGTTTGGCTGATAATTTAGGAGCTTCGTGAACCCTTTTGTCACCGCCACTCAAGCCCAGAACATTCAAAACGATGGCCAAGAAAACCATTGACCAGATCGATGTCGCCGACAAAACCGTGTTGATGCGAGTCGACTTTAACGTACCGCTTGACGATTCGCAGACGATCACCGACGACCGTCGCGTCCGCATGGCCTTGCCCAGCATCAAAAGCGTCATCGATCGAGGCGGAAAGCTGATTCTGATGAGCCATCTCGGTCGTCCCAGCGGCGAAGGCGATGACAGCAAGTACAGCTTGGCGCCGACGGCAAAACGCCTGGGCGAATTGCTGGGCAAGGACGTCGCCTTTGCCGGCGACACCGTGGGTGACGATGCGGCGGCCAAGGCGGCTGCGTTGTCACCGGGCGACGTGCTGGTGCTGGAGAACTTGCGATTCAACGCGGGCGAAAAGAAAGGCGACGCCGATTTCGCCGGCAAGCTGGCGGCGATGGCCGACGCCTACTGCAACGACGCCTTCGGAACGTGCCACCGCAAAGACGCGTCGATGGTCGCCGTCCCCGAGGCGATGGGCGGCAAACCGCGAGTGGTCGGCCACTTGGTCGCCAAGGAAATCGAATACCTGTCCGACGCGATCAGCAACCCCGGCCGGCCTTTCGTCGCGATCTTGGGCGGCGCCAAGGTCAGCGACAAGATCAACGTGATCAACAACTTGTTGGGCATCTGTGACGCCGTCTTGATCGGCGGCGCGATGGCCTACACGTTCAGCTTGGCCGAGGGCGGAAAAGTCGGCGGCAGTCTGGTCGAAAAAGACAAAGTCGATCTGGCCAAAGAGCTGATCGCCAAGGGCGGCGACAAACTGCATCTGCCCGTCGACACGCACTGCGGCGACGACTTCAGCGCCTCGTGCAAGAAAATGGTCGTCCCGGCGGGCGAAATTCCCGACGGCTTCGAAGGCCTGGACATCGGTCCGGAAACCGCCAAAAAGTACGCCGATGTCATCAAGTCGGCCAAGACCGTCGTCTGGAACGGGCCGATGGGCGTCTTCGAAATGCCTCCGTTCGACGAAGGCACCAAAGCGGTCGCCCAAGCCGTCGCCGACAGCGATTCGATTAGCATCATCGGCGGTGGCGATAGCGCCGCGGCGGTCGAACAGCTGGGCTTTGCCGACCAAGTCAGCCACGTCAGCACGGGCGGCGGAGCCAGCTTGGCGATGCTGGAAGGCAAGGCCTTCGACGCGGTCGATCTGCTCGACGAGGCCTGAGACAGCGAGGCCTGAGACGGCGTGCGGCAGGGGCCGCGGGACGCCTTCGGGCTGCCCCGGCCTCTCCCGGATCCCTGTTTGGGATCACACGTCTTCCTCCCCCCAAGCCGTCAGGACCACGTGCCGGCTGCCGCCGTGGTCCCGGTGCTCACACAGGTAGATTCCCTGCCAAGTGCCCAGTTGCAGGCGGCCGCCGCCGATCGGGATCATCACTTGGCTGCCCATCATCGACGCTTTCACGTGGGCGGGCATGTCGTCGGGGCCTTCCAGGGTGTGCACGTAGGGCAGCGTTTCGGGAACCGCGTGGTTCATCGCCGTTTCGAAATCCACGCGGACATCCGGGTCCGCGTTCTCGTTGATCGTCAGCGACGCGCTGGTGTGCTGGAGGAAAACCTGCAAGAAACCGACCCTCATCCCGGAAATCTCGGGGACCGCGTCGAGGATCAAGGACGTGACCAGGTGAAAACCGCGGCGTTTGGCCGGCAAGTCGATGCGTTTCTGAATCCACATGACTGTCATTAACGTCCCAGTTGTCGGGGGAAAAGAGGCTTTTCGTCAAAAAAAAGGGAAAAAAATTTGCCGTCTGCAATGGAGGATTATTTCGCATCGCCGGCCGGCCGTGAGCGGGCCCCCTGAAAAGCGATAATCCGTCGTGCGAGTGGCAAGAGGGAAGCTAGACGGCTTTCGACTGCGAACAAGGCCGTCCAGTGCACCCTAGTTAATCAGGTCGTCAGCGGACGGTTCACAAATCACGCTTCCGCCGGACAAATCGCCCGACTGGCAAAGCCTGGCTGGTCGCCAATGGTAACCGCCGTCGTCGTCAATCCGTCGCTCGCCTTCATTGAATTTTCTTGACTAAGCCCGTCTGACGTCAATAATCATCCGGTGCTCAACGCCCGACGACCGCTTGTGAAGGATCTCAGCGCGACGTCTTCGGCACAACAAAATATATCGTGCGGAGATGGTGGAACCAGACTTTCGCCCCGAGAACAGGTAAATCGACAAACCATGAGTCATTGCAAAAACGTCTTTGAAGCAATCTTGCGTTACGGCCACGATGAAGATTTCGTGCCGAACGAAGACAACGGCTTCTCGCCCACCGACGCCCCCGCGGGCAGCCCCGAGAAAATAGAGGTTCTCCGCAAACGGGTGGAACTGGGCCAACCTTTGTGGCACACCACCGACCGCGTCGACTACAGCGGGCTGACCGGAGCGATCCGTCCCCGGGAGTAGGCTGAACACACTCGATAGCGAATCGACCCAGACGCCCCGGTGCGCGGAAGCAACCCGGGGCGTTTTTTTTCGGCACGCAGACCCCGTTCACCAAGAAACCCCTGTCGACGGTTCGATCAGCAAGAACAGGATGTCGTTGGCCAACGTTTTCTGTTGAGGCTTGTTCAGCTTGAAATCTTCGGGCCAGGAACTTCGCAATCGCATGACCGGTCGCGGGCTGGCGAGAATTTTTCGCAGACTGCGACCGTCCAATTTCAAACCGTCCCGCGTCCACGCGGTGACTTTGTCGACGGGCACGGAAAGCGTTTTCAGATCTCCGGGCACCAAAACGTTGAACCTCTGCTCGATCTGTTCGGTGTACGGAACGGAGACCTGGTAGGTCTGGGTGACCATCAGGTCGTTCGTGTTCGTCGCGTTCGTCCGGGCAAGGGTTGACTTCGGGGCGTCTTGCGGCGAACCGACCGACTCGGATCTCGGCGACGGACGTGCCGCGGTCGCTCGAATCACCCCGTCCGTTCGGCTGCCGATTGCGTCTTTCGGCAGCGGAGTCCCCGCCGGGACCTTTCGCGTAAGGGTTTCCATGCGTGTTTTTGCCACGGAAAACGTTCGCGTTCGCTGCTCCACCCTCCAAGCCGGAACGGCCAGAGTCAGCGTCTCGCCGTCCGCATTGATTTTGGCCAAACCGGCTCGCGAAACGTCCAGCGGGACGATTCCCGATTCGCCGGCGATCGGGGGTGCACCGGCGATCGGCAACAATCGCTGTGCGGGGAAGGGCACCGGCGGTGCCGCGCCGAGTTCCTGTGCCCCGAGTCCGAACGGATCACCGATCGGCATCAGGGGTCGGCTTTGAAAAGGATCGTCGACCGCGTTGATCGGGGGAGACTGTGCGATTCCGCCGGTCAAGGTCATCCACGAGAATGCCAACGCCAATCCATATCTACGCACCATGGTGTCAATCCTTTTGTGTAGAAGCAAAGAGGCGGGTCGGAAGGCATTTCGGCCCCGTCCATCGCCTCCGGAGCCCGCAAGCTAATGCTTGTCGCGGAGTTTCGCAAACATTTTTTGCGCGTGAAACACGATCGCTGTGGAGTCGGACGGACTTTTTGCGTATCTCCGACGCTGCCGATTGGCGCCGCGGCGTTGCCCGACGTTCGGCGGAAGTTTTCCCCTCACTTCTCATCCAACGCAGGCAGCGGTCGACGATGGCCCACGACACGACTTTATCGAACCATCGGTTTCGGTTCCCCGTTCGACCGGCGTTGCTGCTGCTGTGCTTTCTGACCGGTGGCGTCCCGGGCAAAGCCCAGATGATCACCTACCCGATCACCGATCCGATCGCCGAAGAACTGGCGGCGCAGAACGCCGAATTCTCACGGCAATGGGCGGATTTGGCCGATGCCTACGACGCGTTGTCCGATCGTGTCGCCCGGTCCGTCGCGAAAGTCGAAAGGACGACCCACGACCTGCAAGACGTTCAGGCCAAGCTCGACCGGCACGGCTTGACGCCCACGGTCGGGCTGCTGCTGCGGCATAAAAAAGAACAGCTCGACGCCTGGCAAATAGAAGATTCCCAGGCCGGATTCGTCAGCCTGGAACTCCAGCGCTGCCGTGACCAACAGTTGGCCTTGGAAATGGTCCGCTACGACGGGTCCGATCCCGTCAAACAGACCGAGTTGATCCTTTCCGAGGCCGGGTTCGACCCGACCCAGATGCGGCACCGTTCGCTGGAGGCACAGGTCGGGCGATTGCTTCGTGAACGGCACCGACGGCTGCTGGACCTGCGGAAAGGCTATCAAGACTATCAGCACAAATTGGGTGAACTGGATTCGGCCACCACCGCGTCGGCACAGTTGACGGCCGACTATCGACGCTTGATCGATCGGCACATCGTCTGGGTCCGCAGCGGCGACCCGATCAGCTTGACGGACATCAAGAACATCAAGGGTGGCATGGCGGCGTTGTTCGATTCGGATCGCAGCGCGGATTTCGGACCGACCCTGGAACGAAAGCTGACGACGAATGCCGCCGGCGGCATTGTCTTGGCGGTTTGGATGATTTTGCTGTTGATCGTCCGCTGGCGATGCAAATCGTGGTTGCTGCAAATCGGCCGACGCAAACGGTTGCGTCAAGCCACGACGCGATCACGCCAACTGGCCGCCGGGGTGTTGACGACGCTGGTCGCTTTGACGCTTCCGGCGATCCTTTATTTGATCGCCGGTTGGCTCAGCGGCGGTATCGTCTCGGAAGCCACGCTGCATGCCGCCGGCGCGTTTTACGCGGCCGGCTTGGTGGGCCTGGCCGTCGAAGTGCCACGTCAATTGCTACGCGATCACGGCTACCTGGACCAGCACGTGGAAGTCGAACTTCCCGGACGCGATCGCGCGGCAAAGTATCTGACTCTGGTCGGATTCGGCTTGATCGTGGCCGCGTACACGGTCACGGTGATGGGGTTGGTCGATCACGGGGCGTGGCGAGATTCGATTTCACGATTCGGATTCATGTTTGCCATGCTGGTCGTCGCCTGGACGGCCCATCGTTCGTTGCGGCCGGGCGGTGGTTTTCTGGAACCCCTGATCGCGAAGTTCGGCGGCAGTGTGATTCATCGTGTCCGCGTGTTGATCTATGTCCTTGGACTCGGGTTTCCGCTGGCGATGGCCGCATTGGCGGCGTTGGGCTACGGTTTCACGGCCGACGAGTTGACCAAGCGGGCCATCGTCACGTTCGTCGTTTCGTTGATCGGCTGGACGTTGTGGGCGGGTGTGAAAACGCTGTCGGCAAACGCTTGGCAGATGTTGACCGGATCGACGACGCCGCGACGCGAGTTCGACGAATTCGGTCCATCGGCCGGCGAACCGGATGGCGATGACGCGGGAGTCTTGGGCGAACATTTTTTGGAATTGAAACATCATCTGGCCTTCCTCGGTCAATTCGCCTTGGGCGGAGCGGCGCTCGTCTGCTTCGCGTGGCTGTGGATCGACATGGTCCCCAACGCCCGCGTGGGAAATCCGGTCGTTTGGACCGTGCAGGACACCGTGACCCGATCGACCGTCAGCGCATCGGGCGGACCGACCACCGAATCGGTTGTCGAAACGATCCCCGTCACCGCTTTGCACCTGTTGTCGGCTGCCGCGACCCTTTTCATCGCGTTCCAGTTGGCCAAGTTGTTGCCGGCCTTGTTTGACGCGTTGGTGCTGCAGCGGGTCTCGTTCGACGAGGGCATGGAACATTTTTCGTTGGTCTTAGGGCGTTGCCTGTTGTTCGGCGTCGGATGCTTCATCGCCTGCAGGTGGATCGGCGTCCGATGGCAAGTCATTCAGTGGCTGGCGGTGGGTCTGACGATCGGCTTGGGGTTCGGATTGCAAGACATGGTTCGCAACCTGTTCGGCGGTTTGATCGTGTTGTTCGAAAAGCCGGCGCGATTGGGCGATCTGATCACGATCGGCAAAGTCACCGGCCGCGTCGCCGCCCAAAAACTTCGCACCACCGTCTTGGCGGATGACGACGGACGCGAAATCATCATCCCCAACAAAAATTTCGTCAGCGAAGACGTCGTGAACTGGATGGGCGCGGGGCGTCTGAGCGTGATTCCGATCGAAGTCGCCGTCACCCGTGACCAGCGACCCGCGGACGTCTGTCGTTCGCTTTACGAGTTGGTCATCGACCAGCCCGACGTGCTGCTGACGCCCTCGCCCCAGGCGACGCTGGTTTGTGTCGGAAAACGCTCTCAGCGGATCGAAGTCCGTGCATGGATCGAAGACGGGCAGAACGCGCCGCGTTTCCGAGACGATTTGCTGCGGACCGTCCTCAAGTATCTACGAAGCAAAAACCTGTTGGCGGCCGATCAGCCGGCCCAACCCGGCATGCGGGATCCCGTCGACGGGTTGCTCGACGATCCCTTCGGGAGGTCTCGCAAACGAACCGGCAGACGCACGGCGTAGTCGTCATCCCGTCGCCCTGAGTTTCTTTGTCTGGGACTCACTCCCGGGGTCCCGAGAACGCTCCAGGCCGAGGCGTCCCCGCCGCTCAGACGCTTTGCGTCTTTTGCATCAGAACCAGGTCCACCGAGAGCGTGACGCGCAGCGCACCGACGTCTTGCAAGCGTGCCTGGTGGGAATGACGGTTGCCGCGATACGTCATCGCCATCGCGTCGGCGATAGATTCGGGGTCCAAGTCGACGCCTTCTTGCCAAGTTTCGCGCCGGACCGGTTGCAAGCCGACTGATCGGAATTCTTCGACCACGGCTTCCCATCGGCGGCGGCGATGCCCGGCCTGTTGGACCTGTTCTCGCAACTCGATCAGATCGTCCTCGCCGGGAACCGCGACGATCGCGACGCCGTTGTTCTTCAACACCCTGGCGATCTGTGCGGCCGGTCGGCGACCGAATAACGAGACGATTCGGTCGACGCTGTTGTCGGCTGCTGGCAGGATCCGATCCGCGTTGGCGAGCACCCAAGTCGCCGGCTGCCACAGTCTTGCCGCAAGTTTGATCGCGCGTTTGGACAAGTCGATGCCGCAGTAGCCGGCGGCATCCTGGGGGAACAGTGCCAGCCCGAACGAACCTTCCCCGCACCCCAGGTCCATGGTCCGAACGGTTGGTCCCGGTTCGGTCGTCGCGATCGTGTCGACCCAGGAGCGAAGCGTGTCGGTCAAGCCGTGCATGTATCCCCGCTGCAACCACCGCCGCCGGGCAAGCACCGCGGCATCCGCGTCGCCGGGGTTGCTCGACTTGCGATCTTGGGGCTGCAGCAGGTTCCAATAACCTTCCTTCGCGCGATCGAAGTGGTGCCCGGCGGCACATCGCAGCGAAGCGTCCTGTTGATACAGAATCTCGGAGCAGTCTCGGACGGTACAGCGAAGCTCAAACATCCGAACAGTTTACGCCCCGACCGTGTCACGCAAAGGCGACACGATTTCCGCCACTTTTGGGCACCCAGCTTTCACTTTGTCGGTATCCACATCGCCGTCCGGCCGCCGAAATCACGACGACAGCTTTTCGCCGCGGGCGTGTTTGGCCAGCGTCTCCATGTACTTCTTTTTTCCTTGCTCCACGCTTGCACGGATCGCCTTGGTGCTTTCTTCGCTTTCCTTGCGGAGTTCCGCGATCATCTCCAGCGATTCGACTTGGAAACCGCTGATCGCGTCGACCAGCTTTTGCACCGATGCCGGATCGATCGTGCTTCCGTAGCCCGCCTTCAAAGCGGCCCGTTCCAGTTCGCGTCCCAAATCGGCGATGTCTTCGAGTCCCTTGTTGACACCGTCCTTCATCGCCTCGGTGGCCTGCGTGACTTCGTGCAATCCGTGTTGGCTGGTGTACACGGTGCCAAGAATCGTGAAGACGTGCTCGTTGGTGGTAAAGAAGGTGACGGCGCGGCGATACACACGTTCCTTCACGTCGTGGGTCTGTTTCAATTTGGTGATCAAAGTCTCACCGACGTCGTAACCGATCTCCAAGTTTTCGGCGATGTCTTTCAACAGCTGATACGTTTCGTCTTCTTTCTCGTAAGCGAAGCGAGCTTCGTCACGGCGAAGTTCCAAATGACTCTTTTCGCCTTCTCCGTCACCCGTGTAATCGTCCAATGCCTTTTGGCTGGCGGCCAAGCCTTCCTTGGCGGATTCCAAAACCGGGACTTGTTGATCGAACAGTTCACGCGCCAAAACTTCGGCTTCCTTGAGCGCGAAACGAAAGTCGATGTAGGCGTCCATGATCAATTCTTCCTTGTTCAGCGCGTCCTTGGTGTCCTTTGCGACTTCGCTGTACGTCTCACTGATTTCCTCGAAGCGATCGCTCGGGGTGCCGCGACGAATCTTCATCCACCAGTTGGAGACTTTTTCGGTGCCGCTGATCTTGCCATCGTCGAGCTGGCCGATCAGACGCTTGCTGTCTTCGCGGACCGAGTCGAACATTTGCGTGATGGCCATGTACCGATTGCCGATCGAAATCGATTCGACGTTCTCCCGAACCATCGCGTTGAAGCTTCCCATGTGCTTGATGACATCGGCGATGGCTAAGACTTTGGCTTCGTCAAGATGCCGCACACTCTCCAGCAGACTGATCAGTTCCTGCGACGCGCCGGGTTGCTCTTCGCCGCCGAACTTCTTCAGCGTGTCCAAGGCGCGGTCCAGGTATTCACGCATCGACTGGGAGTCGCGAGAGGTGGTTTGTTGTGCCGCCGGGGCACTGGCTTGGGCTTGAGACATGTTTGAATGTTTCCGGTGCAAGAGAAAAGCGAATCGGGCCCCGTTAAAGTTAGCGCCTGGGCTAGCCGGCGGCAAGAATACCAAGAAAACCTCGCTTGGCCTAAGATACGCCCGCGTTAAAAGTTTTTCCTGAACGAAGCCGTCCGCTCGTTTCCTCGAATTTCCGACGAACCGATACCATGTCCAGCGCCCGGTCCGCATCCGCGGAAGCCCCGTCGACCGCCTCACGGCCTGAGAATCACGTGGAATTGCCCGGGCAGAACCTGACGCTCACGGAAACACTCCGCGTCATGGACGTCGCGCGAGAAATGCGAAATCGCCGGGAAACGGCCGAGGAGATGTTCCGCCAGCGCGATGTTCGTAGGGATCTTCGTGAAAAATTGATGCGGACGGCTCGGTTGGCCGGTGACAAAGTGACGGAAACCGAACTGGATGCCGCCATCGACCAGTATTTCGCCAGGCTGCATACCTACGAAGCTCCGAAACCCGGATGGAACCGTTTTCTGGCTCACCTTTGGATCCGCCGCGCCCAAGTTTTGACGACTGCCGCGGCATTGACGGTGGCGACAGCCGGACTTTGGTACTTCTTTTTTTAAATTGGGAATGTCGATGCCCCTATCCGGTCCCGTCGTCCATCGCCAGTTGATGGGTGCTCATGCGGAAACGCAGTCACGTTTACAACACGCTCAATTGCAGATCAGCCAAGGTCAAACTCGTCGCGAAAGTCTGGAAGACGCCCGCGAAGATTCCATGCTTGGACTGGCCGAGCACTACCTGCCGAAATTGACACCGGACGCCGTCCGGACGCCTTGGGTGGAGATTCGACCTTCGCTGGTCGAGATCCTGCGGCGAAAACAACAGCACGGGGATCGACTGCACGCCGAGTTGGACGCGGCGATCGAAGTCCGCCGTGCCGCCGATGATCAAATCGTGGAGGTCAACGAGCGACTGGATGGGGCTCGCGATGCCGTGCAAGTCGCGATCGAGCGAGTCGAAAAGAAACTCCGCGACGATCCGAATTTCGTCAGCCTTGCCGACCGTGCCGCGGTCGCCGAGGCGGCTTTGGAACGCGCCGAGGATAACCTTGAAGAGATCGACCAGGACAGCGCGCGTAAGCTGCCGGCTTACGAGAACTGCGAATTGTTTACGTATCTGCGTGATCGACGCTTCGGTACATCTTCCTACAAAGAACGCGGCTTGACCCGGCGGATGGATCGGTGGTTGGCGAAGTTCATCGATTTCAACCAAGCCATCGGGAGTTATCGGTTTCTCAAGGAAACACCGGAGTCGATGCGAAAGGTCATTGCCGATGATCGGGCGGCGCTCGTGACGGTGATGACCGAACTGGAACGGATGCGCGACACGGCCGCCGAGGAAATCGGATTGCCCGAGAAGACTGCGACGTGTGACGCGATCGAAGCGGAGCGGGAGGACCTTTTGGAAGCCGTCAAACGGCACGACCAGTCGGCCGCGCGAGTCCGACAAGAATTGGCGGAACTGGAGGACACACGATGCAGTTATTACCGGGAAGCGATCGACATTTTCCGCGGAATGCTGGCGCGATGTGATGCCCGTGAGTTACGCGACCAAGCCCGCCGCACGCCTTCACCGAGCGACGATCAAATCGTCGCCAGGCTGAGCGGCATTGATCAAGACCTGGAGGAACTCGAAGACCTCGTCGACGGACGTCGCCGCCGAATTCGCGATCAGCAGTCCGTGTTGGCCGCGACGGCACGGCTGATCCAGCGATTCCGTTCGGCCGGCTTTGATGCGGCGCGATGCCGGTTCGACGACTCGCTGGATGTCCTGGGACGGCTGGCCGACGCCGACGACGAGGACGATGTCGACGACGTCTGGTCGGACATCCGCCGTGCACAGAATTGGGGACCGTCGACGATGGACAAGATCACCGAAGTCGCGACGCACCCCATGACGCAAGTGTTGGTCAATGCGATGGCGTCGGCGGCCGGTGCGGCGTTGTCCGAACACGCGCGTCGCGCGGGTCACCGCCGTCGGTCACACTCGACGCCTCGGGGCGGTCACCGCTGGGGCGGCAGCGGCGACTTGTTCGGCCGACGTCGCTGATGATCAACCGTGGCGATTAACCCAACAGCTTCCTTTGCTCGGCGGTCAGCGCTGCGATGCCTTTCTTGGCAAGCTTTAACAGTCCCGCCAACTGATCGTCGTCGAACGTCGCTTCTTCTCCGGTGCCTTGGATCTCCACGAAACGGCCACTGCCCGTCATGACCACGTTCATGTCGACATCGGCGGCGCTGTCCAGTTCGTAATCCAGATCCAGTTTCAGTGCGTTGCCGACCAAACCGACACTGATCGCCGCGACACTATCGGTCAGCGGGCCGTCACCGATTTTGGAACCGGGAACGATGGCAGCCACCGCGTCGGCCAGGGCGATGAAGCCGCCGGTGATCGAAGCGGTCCGAGTGCCACCGTCGGCTTGCAACACGTCGCAGTCGACGGTGATCATCTGCTCGCCCAAAGCGTTCAAATCAATGACCGAACGCAGGCTGCGACCGACGAGCCGTTGAATTTCCGTCGTGCGACCGTCGACTTTTTCTCGATCGCGTCGTTTCCTCGGACTGGTACTGCCGGGCAACATGTTGTATTCGGCCGTCACCCAGCCCTTGCCCTTGCCGACCAGCCACGGGGGAACCGAGGCTTCGATCGACGCGGTGCACAGCACGATCGTTCCGCCACATTGGTAAAGAACACTGGCGGGCGTGGATTGCAAGTAGTGACGTCGGATCGTGACTTCGCGTAATTGGTCGTCGGGTCGCATCGGTCATCGGAGTTAAAGGAATGATCCAGGTGGGTCGGCGTTATAGCCGCGGCGGGAGCGACCACGCTAGTCCGTCCGTTCTACCGAACAATCATCAGGACCCACCACCCAGGCGCCCTTCGTGGTACGGTACCCCCTCGGATTTCCGAACATTGAAAGCTCCGTCGGGAAAACAACCTAGTTTGTAGCAATGACCGAACCGTTTTGCCGTAGCCGATTGTTTTGATCCATGCGACGCCCGACCCGCCAGCAAATTCGCCGACCCCGATCTCGTGACGGCATTGCCGTCATCGAATTGGCCGTCTGTTTGCCGCTCCTCGTGCTGATATTGATGGGCACAATCGAGTCGTGCCGGATGATCCAGTTGAAACAGAACTTGACCGTCACCGCCTACGAAGGGGCTCGTGTCGGCACGGTTCCGGGAAGCACCGCCGGCAGCGTGCTAACGCAATGCGAGTTGCTGCTGACCGATCGCGGCATCTCGAACTATCAGATCGCGATGAGCCAGAACCCCACCACGTTGAAGCCGGGAGACGATTTCACCGTGACGGTGTCTGCCGGTTGCGATGCCAATTCTCTCGTCGGAGCGGTGTTCTACCAGGGTCGCACGCTCAGCGAATCGGTCGTCCTGCGTGCACAGTGATCTTTTCCCCCCTTGAGATTCCCAAGGTCGATAGCGATGCCCCCGAAACGACGACGCGGCGCGACACTTGTGACCGTGATGATCTTGTTGCCGGTCTTGTTCATGCTGGCCGCCATGGCGGTCAACTTAGCTTACATGCAGACGGTCAAGACAAAGGTTCAGGTCGTCACCGACGCGGCTGCCCGGGCAGCCGGGACGACCTATGCAACGACTGGCGACGAAGCCTTGGCGTTGCAGTCCGCACGCGCGATGGCCAGTCTCAATCCCATTGAATCCATGACGGTGTCGATCTCGGCTGCTGACCTCGAATTCGGCGTCAGTGAACGCCAGGCGACGAACAAGAGTTACGTGTTCACGCCCGCCGCTAATGGGAACTCGGTTCGCGTGACGACCAACACTTTTGCCGGGGGTGCCGGGACGGCGCTTCGGCCCGTCTTGCCGATCTACGGACAGACCATGGAGATTCGCCCCGTCTGCACGGCGACTCATACGCAAACGACGTTGGATGTCGCCGTAATCGTCGACCGCAGCGGATCGATGAGGTATGCGGCAGACGAGAACTCGAATTCCGGATCGCAACCGGCGACGGCGTCGACATGGAACGCCGGTGACCCGTCACCCCCGAACAGTCGCTGGCTCGATTTGGTCGCTTCGGTCAATCTGTTCTGCACCGAACTCGACAGCACCGGAAAGATCGAAAAGGTGGCGTTGTGCAGCTACGCGAGCGATTCTTCGACGCAAACGTTTCTGACCGAAGACTACACGCAAATCGCCGGCGCCCTCAATGTGATATCCAGTGAGTTTTGGGGCGGAATGACAGCAGTGGGTGACGGAATTCTTGAGGGTTTGGCGGCCGTGAGCGACCGTAAGTGGAGCCGTCCTTGGGCCACCAACGCCTTGGTTTTGATGAGCGACGGGAATCACAACCGAGGTTCCGATCCGATCGCCGCGGCGCAGGCTGCATTGGACGCGAAAGTCCCGATCTATACCGTCAGTTTCAGCGTCGAGGCGAACCGAACCCTGATGCAACAAATCGCCGACATGACCGGAGGCAGGCACTACCATGCGGTCGATGCGAGCCAACTCAACGCCGCTTTTCGATCGATCGCTCGCAGCCTTCCCTCCATCATCACCGAGTAATCACGATGATCGACCTTTTTCGACCAGCCCGATCCAATCGTCAGCGAAAAACCAGGCGGGGTGCGGCCGCCGTCGAATTCGCAATCTCCATCACGATCCTGTTGATGATCGTGTTCGCGTCGATCGAATTTGTCAGGCTCAACATGCTGCGACAGGGCGTGGAGCACGCATCCTACATGGCGGCACGGAGGGGTATCGTCACCGGTGCGACCGCGAGTGAAGTACAAGCCGTCGCCGAAGCGCACCTGAGCCTCCTCGGCGTTAGCGGAGCCACGGTGACGGTCGACCCGTTGAAGATCACCGATGAGACGAAGATCGTGCGAGTCGACGTCATCGTACCGACCACGGGTAACACTTGGGTTTCTCCCGTCCACTACAGCGGCAACATCGCCGGCCGATCGCGGATGCTGGCCGAGCGAGCGGCCGCGGACATGACCAGCGCCATGGCGACACCCTAGATAAACGAAGGGCTCTTCGGGGCGGATGTGGTTTCTCGGTCGCCCGCGCGTCAGGGCGTGGGGCCGAAGCCGAGACGTCGATCAGGATCAAAAGAACAAGCCCGACAGTCGCCTGCCGGGCTTGTTCGTTGTGTCAATCGTTTGAGCCGCTCGGGCAAGCGAAGCTCAGTGACTATCGATGATGTTCGACGTCTGGGTCGACCGGCGTCTGGATTACCAGCGTCCGCCGCCGCCGCCGCCGCCACGATTTTCTCGCGGGCGAGCTTCGTTGACCGTCACGTTGCGGCCACCGATCGCTTGGTTGTTCAAACCTTCGATCGCTTCGGCGCCGGCGGCCGAATCGGCCATTTCGACAAACGCAAAACCGCGGGATCGACCCGTCTCGCGATCCATGATCACGTTGACTTTGCTGACAGTGCCGTACTCGCCAAAGGCGGCTTCGAGATCATTCTCGGTGGCATCAAAACTTAAATTTCCGACATACAAGTTCATCGTTGAACTCCATAAAAAAGTGACTTCAGCCCGATTGGCCGAAGAGGCACTAAGAGCACCCGAGGGGACGTTCGATACACGCTTGTGTCCGACTTGGATGACCGCGGTGCAGAGGCACCGAAGAAAATTCCAGCCATTGGCACTGGAACAATCGAAAGGATTCATCACAGAGGATCCGCCGATGGCATGACCTCGATCTGCTTCCAAATTCAACCGCTACTACAAAATTGATCGAGACAGTTCTTGCGAATTCCTCTCGTGATCCTCCCAGATCATTGACGATTTCGTTGGGCCACATCTCGTGATGCGTTCAAGCCAACATCGTCGGGTGAAGCATAGCAGATTGGCCGGCGTCGTCGATGCCAATTGCCCCGTTTATCACGGATTGCCGAAAATAGTCATTCGTTGATCTCTTCCGGCGACAAGGAAGCGCGGCGTTGACGCAGCATCCTGAGGTACGTTTGCTGGCCCCGCGAAAGACGACGTGTCGAATTTTTGTCGATCGATTCGATCGCCTCCTCCAACGATCGTGACGCCTCGTCGCCGCGGCTTTCACGCGATTGCAACTCCGCAATGCTCCACAACGATTGTGCCAGGGCCATGCTCAAGACGGGCACGTCGGGATGCTGGCGGACGATCTTCTTTTGCATCGCGACCGCTTCGACCAACATCGCTTCGCCGCGGTCTCGGTTGCCGAAAACGTATTGAGCCAATCCTTGACGCATCCGGATGCCGGCTTTCAACGATTGGTAATCGACGTTGTCGGGTGATCGACGGAGCAATTCGCCGACCAGGGTCATCGCTTGCTGCAACTGATCCGCGGAGCCACGCGTCATCGGGATACCGGTCGCCAGGGTGTCGGCCCATTGGTATCGAAACTCATCGACGTCCGGATGTTCGCGACTCAGTCGTTCCAGAATGTCAAGCGCGGCTTCACGGTGCCGGAAAGATTCCGAGCGGTCGCGAGTCCAACGCATTTGCTTTGACGAAACTTGATAGGCCGATGCGAGTGCCAACTGATAGGGCGGATGATCCGGATGAGTCTCGGTCAGCTGGACCAACAAGTCGATCGCATCATTGGTGCATCGATGGTGCCAACGCATTTGTGCCGCCATGCGAGCGCCGGGTCCCGGCCGGTCGCCGTCCGGCAGAACTTTGGTCAAATAAGAACGCGGACCGCCGCCGGGCCGCCGCGGGGACAGGTCGTCGCGTGAATCGGTTCCCGGTGCCAAGCTGCCGGCAAGACTCAGCGATTTCGCCCACAGGTACCGCACGTCGGCTTGCCGGTGTGGAGCGGTTTGCGGTTCCGGATCCGTGTGGGGGTGGCAAGTTTTGCGACACACGTCCAGCCAATGTCGCAACCGGACGGGCTGACGCTGCGCCGCGGCGACACGCATCAAACCGTTGATCACGTTGACTTGACGTCGGATGTCGTCAGTCGATGGAACCGGCGACGTGGCCAATTGTTGATACAGTTCCAGCGCGATTTCGTAGGAGGCCTCGGCTTCATCGAATCGCCCCAAACGCAGTGCGATGTCACCGACGTGTCCACGAGCATCGGCCGACGGCAGTCGCAAATCCGCGGAGTTTTCACTGGCGAACCGGTCGAAAAATTGAAGCAACCCGTCCAGCAAGGCGATGTCGGCGTCGCTGAGCACTTCGCCGGACGTGGTGTCCCAATCGGAATCATCGCCGACGGTTTCCCACAACGCTTCGGAGCGTCCGACTCTCGATGCCACGTTGTCGATGATGCCTTGGAACGCATCGAGCGCGAGCGTCAGATTGGTTTCGGCGCGTGTCCGCTCCGCGTCGGCCGCTCGTCGGGCTTCGTCGGCCAAACCCAAAGCCCGCGTGCGTTCTTGCAAGCTCTGTTCGACATCGACATATGCCGCGGCGATCTTGTTCAGGCTGACCGAGCGGTTGTGGTTCGTCCAAATGGACACGACGGTCAGCGTGAGGAGCAACGCGAACGTCGCCGCCGAAAGACCGGCGACCACCGGATTGCGTCGGGCGGCCCGCCATGACTTTTCCAGCATCGTGATCGGCCGGGCGGTGATCGGGCGATCGTTCAAGAAACGCAGCAAGTCGTCACGAAATTCCGCCGCGGTTTGATAACGGTGGGCGGGGTCCAGGGCGATCGCTTTCATCACCACCGTGTTCAAATCGCCCGGCAGATCGCCACGGATGCTTCGCGGTGCTTCGATCCGCCGGCGATTCGTTTCGCTCAGCAATTCCTCCGACTTTCCCGCGATCGCCGGTCGTCCTGTGATCAATTCGTACAAGGTCACGCCCAAACAGAACACGTCGCTGCGAACGTCTTGTTGACCACGCAGTTGTTCCGGAGCCATGTAACGCAGCGTCCCGACGATTTCGCCGGTTTGCGTGAAGCGATCCGAATCCCGATCGACCGCCAACCCGAAATCCGTCAACCAGACATGCCCGTCGGTATCGATCATCAAATTCGCCGGCTTGATGTCGCGGTGCAGCACGCCTTGACCGTGTGCGTAATGCAACGCGTCGGCGATGTCGGTGATCCACTGTGCGATTCGTCGATGATCGTTCCAGTCGATCGGAATCGACGCCGGGGCACGATGATCCGACCGCGCCAACGTGACGCCGTCGACCAAGTGCATCGCGTAATACAGCAAGCCGTCGCTTTCGCCGCTTCCATAAACGGCGACGATGTTCGTGTGGTGAAGTCCCGCGATGGCTTCCGCTTCCCGGCGAAAACGTTGACGATTCTGTTTCGAGCAGACCGACGCGGGCCCGATGACTTTCAGCGCGACGCGGCGTTGCAGGGATTCTTGCACGGCTTCGTAAACGACCCCCATGCCGCCGCGTCCGATTTGACGAACGAGGCGAAAATCGCCCAGCTTCGCCGGCATCGCGACCGTGGTGAAATGGTCGTCGGCGTGATCGGCCGCATCAAAGTCAAAGTGCCCGTTGAGTTTTTCGACGGCTCGCAACGACGGCAGCGTGCGGCGGATGACGTCCGCATGTTCCGGATTCGCGTCGGCGATTTTTTCGATGTCCGGCGAAAGGCCTCGTCGCAATTGATCGACAAAGGCTTCGGCGATCACGTCGACGGGATGGCGATCCGAAAGCGTCATCTCAGGTCTCCGTTCGATTTCGTCGGTCACGCTCGACTTTCGTCATGATTTGGCCCAGTCGTTCCGCGGCTCGGACGTATCGATTGCTGGCCGCGGTGGGCGACAAGTTCAAGATTTCGGCGACCTGGGCATTGCTCAGCTGTTCGAAGTGACGCAAAGCCAAGACTTCGCGATCGACTCGGTTCATGCTGTCCAGGGCGTCCTGGATCGCCCGCATGTCTTCGTTCTTCGATGCGACCTGGCTGGGCGATTGAATCGCATCGATCAAGCGGCAGGCGATCGAATAACTGGTCGCGTCGGAATCTTGGTCGGCCGCCAAACGGACTTCGCGGGCGGGGCTCCGTGCTTCGCGAAACTGAGTGCGTTGAAGGTCGATCAAGACTTGCAAAGTCTGTTGACGCATCCAAACGTAAAATGTCACCGTGGGCCGTTCCAAGTACTCCTGAACCCGCCGCGCGATTCGCAAGTAAGCTTCCTGAATCACATCGGCCGCGTCGATTCGACCTCGGATTTGGGGGGCCAGCCGAAACGCCACCATCCGTTCCAGGCGGTCGCGATGGGATGAAAACAGCTCCGCTAGCGCCGCGTCGCCTTCGCTTGCCAAGCGGGCCGCTTCGTTGTCCGGCGACCGATTCGTCGCGGGCCGTGCATCGCCGGTGGACTCGTCTTCTGTCGGAAGCATCAAAATCGTTTCTCATTTTTCTGTGTGGATGCCCTCGTCGCCGCGTCGGTATTCAAATTACACGGGAACCGGTCCGCCGTCTGTTCGATTGGTGGTAACCCTTTTCCCGACCCCAAGTTCTGTCCGCGTAGGTGAATCTCATGTTAAGTCGTTTTCGATGGTGTTGTTGTGTTTTGGCTGCCGGAATGATGGTGTCCCCGGCATGGTCGGATGAAGAAGACTCAGGCGGAAAGGGCGGACGGGCCGCCGCGGCGCGTGGCGGTTTCGGCGGACGGCCGGGTGCCGAAGACCGGCCGGGAAGGGGGCCGGGCGGAACGGCTGAGTGGTTCAATCGGATTCCACTGATCCGCGCCATCGACGCGGACGGCGACGGGACCATTTCCGCAGCCGAGATCGCCGGTGCGTCGAAGGCATTGGCCAAGCTGGATCGCAACGGGGACGGAAAACTCGATCCCTCGGAACTCGCGCCCCGCGGGATGGCCGGCGGCGGAGACCGACCGGCGCTCGATCGACTGCGACAACGGGGCGGTGATTCCCAGGATCGCGCCGGCCGGATGGCCGCGATGTTCGAAACGCGCGACGCCGACGGCGATGGCAAACTTCAGGGCGACGAGATCCCCGAAATGCTGCAACGTGCGATGCGCCGCTTGGACACCGACAACGACGGGGCCATCGACAAAGACGAACTTGCCGAAATGGCCAAGATGGCCGGCCGTGGTGGCCGTGGTGGCCGAGGCGGCCGTGGCGGTACCGAGGGTGGCCGAGGTGTCCGACCGCAACGTCCTGCCGAAGATTGAAACGTTCGGTCCGATCACCCGATTTCTCGACCAGGGGTTCACGTCATGACGGTCTTCAAGCCTCGTCGAAACGATCCGTCGACGCTCGCACTGTTTTCGATCGCCCTGCATGCCGTTGCGATCGTGTCGGCCGCCGCCGCCGATGCGGACGATTCGACGCCGCAGCAGATCCGTTTCTTTGAAACCAAGATCCGTCCGGTTTTGGTCGAAAGCTGCTATCGCTGTCACAGCAACGAGGGTCAGGGCGTCCGTGGCGGTTTGTCGGTCGACGGTCGTCAGGGCTTGCTCGATGGCGGCGATTCCGGCCCGGCGATCGTGCCGGGAGACTTGGAAAGCAGTAGCCTGTGGCGGGCGATCAACCATGACGATGTGGAAATGCCGCCGAGCGGAAAGCTTCCCGAATCGGTCATCGAAGACTTCAAACAATGGATCTTGATGGGTGCTCCCGATCCGCGTTTGGCAGAAATTCGAGTCGTGCCAAGTGGCATCGGCGACGATGAAATCGCGGCAGGCCGTAACCAATGGGCTTACACGCGGCCGCGACGAAGTCCGATCCCCCGCCACCCCGACGACACTTGGTCCCGAACAAACATCGACCGTTTCGTTTTCGCCGCGATGCGAAACAACGGCCTATCGCCCGCAGCCGACTGTGACTCCGACACGTTGTTGCGGCGGTTGCATTTCGATTTGATCGGACTGCCACCGCATCCCGACCAGATCCGCGAATTTGCCGCGGCCTGTCAACGCGACCCCGAGCAAGCCGTCGCCGAGGTCGTCGATCGTCTGCTCGATTCGCATCAGTTCGGCGAGCGTTGGGGACGGCATTGGCTGGACGTCGCCCGTTACGCCGAATCCAGTGGCAAGGAAGTCGATGCGACGTTTCCTCATGCTTGGCGATACCGTGACTGGGTCATCGACGCGCTGAACGAGGACAAGCCGTACGACCGATTCGTGCAAGAACAGATCGCCGGTGACTTGCTTCCCGCGTCATCGGACCGGCAATGGGCCGATCAATTGGTTGCCACCGGGTTTTTGGCGATCGGTCCGAAAACGTTGACCGAACAGAACCCACGACAGTTCAAGGCCGACTTGGTGGACGAACAGATCGACACGACGACTCGCGCGATCTTGGGCGTCTCGGTGGCCTGTGCCCGATGCCACGATCACAAATTCGATCCGATCCCTCAAACCGATTACTACGCCTTGGCGGGGACCTTTGGCAGCAC
>CAYVRC010000051.1:0-4044 GCA_964453205.1 uncultured Pirellulaceae bacterium
AGTGTTTGGGTGTATCGTTTGCCGGTTCGATCGCATCCGGAACGATGCTGTCCCTGGGCGAAGCCCGAGCCGCCGACGTGCCGTCGGGCAAAGCCAAACACATCATCTATCTGTTCATGGACGGTGCGATGACCCACCTGGACACGTTCGACCCCAAGGTCGGCGTGGAAGAAGCCGGTGAAACCAAGCCCATCCCGACCAGCGTTCCGGGCATCCAGTTCGGTGATCGGTTTCCCAAGTTGGCGTCGATCGCCGGAGCCTTGGCCGTCGTCCGATCGCTGAGCACGGAGACCGGCGCGCACGAACAGGCGCGTTACCTGATGCGGACCGCCTACAAGCAGATCAACAGCATTCAGCATCCCTCCCTGGGCGCTTGGATGCTGGCCCAGCAAGGTCGCATCAACAAAGAATTGCCGGGCAGTTATCTGCTCGGAAACGGCGACCGGCATCCCGGCGCCGGATTCCTCGAACCGGCTTTGGCACCGGTGCCGATTTCCAACCCGGAAGCCGGACTGCAAAACATCAAGCTGCCCGGCTACGTCAACGAAACCATGTTCAACCGGCGGCTCCTGCTGGCGTCGCGTTTCGATCGCCAATTCCAAAACCAATACCAAAGCCGCGCCTTGGACGCTTACAACCAACTGTACAGCGAAGCCCGCCAATTGATGGGTAGCGAATACTTGACGGTGTTTGACTTGAAGGATGAACCGGAGAAAGTTCGCGACGCGTACGGACGCAACAAGCTGGGCCAGGGCTGTTTGCTGGCACGCCGTTTGGTGCAGGCCGGTGCCAGGTTCGTCGAGGTCAGTGACGGCGGCTGGGACATGCACCAAGACCTGTACGGACGTCTGGACGAGAAAGCGGGCATGTTGGACACGGCACTGAGTTCCTTGCTGCGAGATTTGCACAGCAAGGGCTTGTTGGACGAAACCTTGGTCGTCTTGACCACGGAATTCGGTCGTAAACCCGGCGTCAATCAGAACGCCGGTCGCGATCACCACCCCGGCGCCTTTAGCAGTCTGCTGGCGGGGGCCGGCATCCAAGCCGGACAGGTTTACGGGGCGTCAGACGAAAAGGGCCATTCGGTGATCAAGGACAGCGTCACCGTCAGCGACTTCAACAAAACGATCGCCGCCGCCGCCGGGCTGCCGTACGCCGAAGAGTTTTTCGCCCCGAACGGACGCCCGTTCAAAATCGGCGGCGCCGACGGCGAACCGATCCAAGCCCTGTTGGCCTAGCGGTCACCCGAGCCGAATTCCCAGCGGCAGGCTTTCGCCGAACACGGCATCTTGTTCGTCGCCGGCAAGCCGACCGCCTTGCGAAACCAAGCTTTGCAGGTGCTCCGGTGCGTCCGATTGTTTCATGAAATTCAACACTTCGTCGCGCTCGGCTTGCGACACGTCCAGGTAACGATCGTTGGTGCGTCGGGTCATCTGGGCAAGAGCCAGCGGGATCATCCCGCGGGCTTCACCGTCCAGCTTCGTGGCGATCGAAATCAGGTCTTTCGCCCAGGTTCCCGCTCGATCCGCCGACACCACCGACGTCAACGGTCCGTGAACCGGGCGTCTGGTGGCCAAACGTCCCGAGCACCAGACCAGTGTGGCGTGCAGTTTCGCGGACTTGGTTTTTCGTAGGTTTTGCAGTGCCAATTCGCCCCAGCGGATTTTGTCCTGCGCGGGCAACTGCTCCAGCGACGCGATCATCCGCCAAGCTTCCCCGATCTCGTGTTGTGACAGCCCGGAGATTTTGCCCGCCAGCGCCCCCGACCACGTGGCGGCCAACTGTTGTTGCTGCGTCGCGATCAAGCCGCCGGCGACCCTCCGCCACAAGATCAACGTTTCCAATCGCGTCGCGGCGGCCGGGAAAGACAATTTGCCGTGAACGCGTCGCCACGTTTCGGCCACCCGCCAATCGTCGACCGCCATCCCGTAGCCGGGTCGCAAGCAATAGCCCGTCAGATTCAACCAACGCGCCTCGTGAGATTCACTTTGTCGTCGGCCGGATTCCAAGTCCAGCAGCGATGCCCAAAGTTGACGCAGCAAAGACGGCGGCCAATTCTTACGGTTTTCTCCGATCGATTCTTGCAAACGTTTCAGCAGCTTGCCGGGCTTGAGTTTGTCTTGATGATTCGGGTCGAACACCGCCGCGACCCGTTCGACCGCGTCGGCGACCGTTTGCGGGTCGACGATGCCGGCGGCTTCGCCGCCACCGACGTGAGCATCGCGATCCGTTTCCAGTGTGCTGCGGATGTCAAAGTCCAATTTCCATCGTTTGGACGATTCGGTTTCCACGCAGTGAATCTCGACGGTCCCGATCTCACTCAATTCCGCTTCCAGACGAACGCCGACGGTTTCGCTGACGCGTTTCTTGCGAGCCATCAAGGCCGTCCGCACCGGCGGCAGCGGCGACATTTCCTGTCGATCGATGGGCACGACGGTGTCGGGCGAATCCGCCAATCGCGTGCTGCTGACCCACATCGGAAACTGCACCGGCGCGCCGACTTGCATCTGCAAGGGGTGCGTGTCGGCGGCAAAGACCTGACCGGTTTGGGCGTTGCCGGGGATCAAGACCAAGCCGGTCGCCGGTTCCTGGCTGACTTGCAGATAATACGATCGGCCCAGGTTCGCGGCGATCCGCACGCCTTCGCCTCGGCGGACCATCGCGTAGTAGGCCGCGCCGCGGGCGACCGCCAAGTCCAGCCGTGCCGGCGTCAACACGTTCGGTGCTTTGCCGAACCAGCGGTCCAGTGAATCCACGATGCGAGCTTGCAAGCGGCCGGCCGACATCACGCCGCCGTTGAACAGGACCTGGGTCGGACGGGTTTCGGCTTGGGTGTCATCGGCATCGATTCCGCTTTGCCGGTGTTGGGACAAAAAGGCCGCCAGGTGTCGTGTGATCGCGGGATCGGCGGCGTAAGGCAAGCCGAATTCTTGAAAGCCGCTGACGCCCGACGCGGGCATCGCATCGGCGGCGACGTCGGGAAAGAAGCCGTCGATCAACACGTCGTCGATCTCGTCGGCCGTCAACGTGACCTGCAACGCCCCGCCGACGAGTTTCGATCCGCCGCTGGGCAGATTGATCGTGTAGGTGGGGGGACGATCGTCGGCCAGCATGGTTTCCTTGGCTTCGCGGGCGGCCGTGATTAACCGATCCCACTGTGCCGGCGCCAGCTCGGATTGCAGTTTCTGTTCGACGAACTTGGCGATCGCCAGGTCCAGGTTGTCCCCGCCCAAGATCAGGTGCTTGCCGACGGCGACGCGGTGAAACTGAACGCTGCCCTCGGACTCCGACGCGGTCGCTTGGCGATCGAACGGTTTGACGCGGATCAGCGTCAGGTCGGTGGTGCCGCCGCCGATGTCGCAGACCAGCACCAAGTCGCCGCGGCGGACGGCGGCTTCCCACGCGTCGCCTTCGCGGTCGATCCAGCCGTAAAAAGCGGCTTGCGGTTCTTCCAGCAAGTGAATGCGACGCAGGCCCGCTTGCTTGGCCGCCGCGACGGTCAGCTCCCGTGCGACTTCGTCGAACGAAGCCGGCAAGGTCACGACGACGTCTTGGTCGGCCAAGGGATGATCGGGGTGCTGGTGATCCCAACTTCGTCGCAAGTGTTCCAGGTACGCCGCGGCCGCATCGACGGGCGAAAGTTTGTCGACGTCGGTCTCCCCGTGCCAGGGCAAGAACTTTGCCGAGCGATCCACACCGTCGTGCGACAACCAGCTTTTGGCCGACTGAATTCGGCGACCGGGATGTCTCGCGCCGGCTTGTCGTGCCAACACGCCGACGCACCGTTCCGGCGAACCGCCTCGGTTCCACGGCATGTCCAGCCACGTCGCGGCGGCTTCTTCGTTCGTCGGCTGGTAATGAAAAGACGGCAACGTCAGGCGGGATTCGCGGACGCCGAAATCCACCCACTGCGGGATCGTTGCGTCCTGCACCGACCACGATTGTGCGGCGGTGTCGACGAAGGCCATCGCGCAATTGGTCGTTCCCAAGTCGATGCCGACGGCATAACGCGGCGGCGATTCGTCCCAGCCGTCCGCGGACGGG
>CAYVRC010000051.1:4144-32824 GCA_964453205.1 uncultured Pirellulaceae bacterium
GTCGATGCCGACGGCATAACGCGGCGGCGATTCGTCCCAGCCGTCCGCGGACGGGGCCGCGGATGCGGCGGACGGGTCCGCGGTCGTCGATGGACGTTGCGGTCGGTCGGCGGTCGTCATGCGGGGGGAAATGGGGTCGGTGTGGAAAAAAAGATCAAACGAGACGCGACCGGTCTACAGCGAACGCAAGTAGCTGACGCCGTCGGCCAGTTCGTCCAGCGCGGTATCCTGCGTCATGTTCGGGCGGCCCAACACGAACGGGCCGCGATAGGGTACATCCTCCAGTCGGCCGAGCATCTCGGGGAAGTCGGCGGTGCCCTGGCCCAAGGGCACCATCAAGCCGCGACCGGCCGCTAAATCCAGCACCCCGTCGACCGCATAGACGACGCGAATCCGATCGCCCAGGCTGTCGATCGCATCGCTCACGCTGAATCGGTTGACGATCAGCTGGCCCGGGTTGAGCGCGACGGCGATGTAAGCTTGATCGCTAAGCTCCAAGATCCTTGCCAAGTCACGGCCTGATTCCGATCCCGTTTCAGCGGCCAAAAAGGCGCCGACCTTCGCGCCGTAGCGCCCCAGATCATCCAGCACTGTGCGCAAGTCGTTCATCGCCGGCGAGAATCGTGGCAGGCCCTCCGCGTCGGTTTCGTCTTGATCCGTGACGGGTTCCACGCGACCGATTTGGTTGACAACGACCGGTGCCCCGATGCGATACGCAAAGTCCATCGCTTGCTTGGTCGCTTCGATGCGTCGGTCCAAGTCGGCGGGCTGATCGTAACCGCGGCGGGTGGGGAATCGAACCGATGCGACCCGCAAATTCAGATCATCCAGTATTTTCCGCAATTGCCGCAGCCCGGTGTCCGATAATTCCGAAGGGCGGATCGTCTGCCTTGCGCAAAGTTCGACCGCCCCGACGCCCAGTTCGGCCGCCGTGATCAATGCTTTTTGTAGTCCGCCGCTCCGCCGGCAATCGATGGGGATCGATTCAACTCGAACGGCCAACTTCAGTTCTGCCATCTTGTCCAACGCGTTTCAGTTTGCGGATACGTTTCACGGCGACGGTTTCATGTTTCGGATGACTTCGTCGGCGAAAGCCGCCTTTTCGCAAAAACAGCTTGTTGACCGATGACGCCTGCCAATCGAGAAGACATCATAGATCTCCGCCGTAGAAACGCCTATGCCCGCGGTTTCGCTCGGCAGACCGGTCGGGCGGGAACCGCCTCGGCGTTGATTCAGGCGTTCACCCTTGCGCTGGCGATTTTGACGGTGTCGCCGCAAACGTCTTTCGCCCAATCGCGAGAACCGAGCGTCGGTTTGAACGAGCCGGGTCCATCGCGTGTCAACGGATCCACCGATTCGCAGTCGCGGCGATTCATGGATCTGTTGTTCGGCGAGCAGACACGAATGCCGGTCCGTCCGGAGCACGCGTCGAACGGCCACGGTCCGATCGTTCGCGACGGCCCCGCCGGTTTGCAAGGTTTCCTGTGGGACTTCGGCCGCTCCAACGATACCGACCACAACGAGTGGCCGGACGGTTGGGGCCGTCGCGAAGGCCGTGGCTATCCGAGTTACGTCAAGATCGAGCTGGCCGCCAAGGACGAAGACCTCCAAAAAGCCTTGGAGCGATTGGACGCTTGGTTGCTCGGCCGAACCGGTTACATCGAGACATGGCGATGGGCGCGGGACTACGTTCCCTGGATGTTCCTGTTGCAACCCTTGACGGCCGACTTGCCGACCCTGATCAACCGCTTGGCAACGAAACCGGTGCTGACGCCGTTGCCCCCGACGTTGCCGGACTTCGTCTTGGACACCTTTTTGCGGATCCAGATGGACGGCGGGATGGCGGAGGTTTGGTCGACGGCGTTGCCCATCAACCGAACCTATCAGTACCGTTTTCGCTGTCGCGTGATGACCGACGGACTGCGTCACGATTCCGCGGTCGCCGAGCTGGTGTTCTTGGACCAAGACGACGCCGAAGTCGCGGTCCACGCCATCGATCCGGTCGGCGGCACCACGCCTTGGACGACTCACCAGATCGATCGCATCCGGCCGCCGGAGACGGCCGTCCGGATGTTCGTCCGGCTCCGCGTCGAAGGTTCCGGCGACGGGTTGCAAGACATTCGGGGTGAAATCGGTTTCGATGACATCGAATTGGAACAGTTTCCCCAGTTGAGAATCGCGACCGATCGACCACGTGGCGTCTATTGGCGTGACCAGCCGGTCGAAGTGACCGCGCGGGTGATGGGGCTCAGTCGGTCGACCTTCGACGTGCGTTTTCGGCTGCTCGATCAAGACGATCGAGTCTTGGCCACGCAAGCGATTCGTATCGTCGACGGGGCACCGGTCCGTGCGGAAGCTTTGAAGATTACCTCCAAACGCGACGACATGCTCATCAACTGGTCGCCGCCACGCTTGGAGCCGGGGTTTTACAGATTCACCGCGTCGATCGAAGAAGGTTCGCTGTCCAGTCTTGCCAGCGTCACCACCATCGCCGTCATCGATCGCTTGGCCGACGGTTTACCGCACGGTCCCTACGGCTGGACTTTGGCGGACATGACGAAGGAGATGGATGGTGAACAGAAATGGTCGCCCGATGAAATCGCCGCCTGGCTGCAATCCCTGGGCGTCGCTTGGGTCAAGGTCCCTTGTTGGTTGGCACCCGATGACTTGGCCGGTGCTGAAAAGCTGACCGTCCTGTTTCGCAAGCTGGAAGACGCGGGAATCGAATCGGTCGGGTTGCTCGACGTGCCGCCGAAGTCGGAGTTGCCGATGTATGATCTGCGTGGCGAAGATGACGAAGTCGCAGCTTTGTTGTTTCGTGACGAAAAAGTCTGGCGGAGGCGACTGGAATCGATCATGCCGCGGCTGACCTTGAAGTGCCGGACTTGGCAGTTGGGGGCCGATCGCGATCACAGCTTTTTGGGGCGGCCGAACTTGCGGGAATCGATCAAGCAGATTTCCGGCGGGCTGCAGGGCTTCGGACAACCGATCGATTTGGCTTTGTCGTGGCCTTGGCTGGAACAGGAACTGCCGCCCGAGGAAAGTTCGTGGCAAGCCAATTGCCGCAGCGCCGATACACCGTTCAGCGCCGACGAACTGGATCAATACCTGTCGTTAAATGAAAGTCGCCCCGGCGGCGGGCTGGCGACTTGGTTGTTGTTGGATCCGATCGATCGTCGGACCTATCGTCGTGAGGATCGGATTCGGGACCTGGTGCTGCGGATGGCGACGGTCCGTCGCCATCGTGTCGAGTCGGCGTTCGTCAGCCGTCCTCAAGATCCGCAACAGGGTGTGTTGGAAAGCGACGGCCGTCCGGGCGAGTTGTTGTTGCCGTGGCGGACGACGGCCAGGTTGCTGGGAAACCGTCGCTACATGGGAGCTTTGGACCTACGCAGCGGCGCCAAGGGCGACGTGTTCGGCAGCGACGACGACGCCGTCATGTTGGTCTGGTCGGATCAGCCGACCGTGGAACGCATTTTTCTGGGTGACGACGTTCGTCATGTCGACGTTTGGGGACGGTCCAAGCCGTTGAGGGTCGACTACAGCGGACCCCACCCGGTCCACGAAATTCCCATCGGCCGTGAACCCGCGTTTTTGGTCGGGCTGGACCCGACGTTGATCGCGTTCCGCATGTCGGTGCAAATGCAGCCGGACCAGTTGGACAGCCTGCTCGGTGAAACCCAGTCCGTCGGCGTCCGCTTTTCCAACCCCACGAACGTCAGTCTGCTCGGCACGCTGGATTTTCGGGCGCCGCAAAGTTGGCTGGTCGATTCGCAAATGCGACCATGGGAAACGCTTCCGGGCAAGCAAGGCTTTCAGCGTTTCGATGTCATTTTGGGGAACAACGCGACGGTCGGGACGCACGATATTCCGTTGGTGTTTCAATTCCAGACGGCCCCGCCGCGGACCATCACCGTGCACCGCAATTTGAGGGTCGGTCCGGACGGTTTGGAACTCAATGCGGTGTCGCGAATGGTCGGCGACGAGATGCTGGTCCGCTTGGAACTCACCAACAGCGGTAGCCGAACGCGGACGTATCAGTTCATTTTGTTCCCCCGCAACGGCCGTCAAGACAAACGCTTGATCGTCAGCGTGGAACCGGGCAGAACGGAAAAGCGATACTTCGGTTTCGTCGACGGTGAAGAACTGATCGGACAAACGATGTGGTTGCGGGCAGTCGAACAAGATTCCGATCGCGTTCTGAACTACACCATTCTCGGGCAGCGGTGACGTCGCCGATGATGTCGCGGCCGATGTCTCGGCGAGGCGTCGTTCTTACCAAGATCGCCACACATGAGGCCGACCGATCAGCCGCTGCAGGTCGGCGAAGTATTCCGGATAGGTCTTTGATGTGCAGGCCGGATCGGCGATTCGCACGCCGGCGATCTTCAAACCGGCCAACGCGAAACTCATCGCCATGCGGTGGTCGTGATAAGTCTCCAAGGTGACATCTCGCCGACCGGGTGACGCGACATCGGCGAGCGGATGAATCGTCAGGCCGTCGTCGTGTTCTTCCACGATCGCACCCAGCTTGCGAAGCTCGGTCGCCAAATCGCCGATGCGATCGGTTTCCTTGAAGCGATTGTGGGCCACGCCGCGTACTCGCGTCGGACCGGCCGCGAACAAAGCCACCATCGACAGGGTTTGTACCGTGTCACTGATCGGGTTCATGTCCACGTCGATGCCGTGAAGTGCCGCACCGGTCACCGTGATCTGATCCGGCCCCCGATCGACGTGGCATCCCATCTTTTCCAGCACGTCGACCAGGGCGACGTCGCCTTGCAACGCGTTCGCGGACAAGCCTTCGACCGTGACGGTGCCGCCGGTGATCGCCGCGGCCGCCCAGAAATAACTGGCCGCCGATGCGTCCGGTTCGATCGCGTATTCGGTCGCTTGATATGGCGTCTCGGCGACGCGGACTTCGTGGGTGATCGCCTCGTCGCCGCCTGGATTCGTGGTCGCCGCGATCGCCGAAAGCTCGGCCGTCGCGCCGAAGTCACGCATGACACGGGCCGTCATTTCGACGTAGGGCAAAGAGACCAATTCGCCGGCCACGCGGATCACGGTCTCGTTCGCCGTGACGTTGCCGGGCGCGGTCGATTCGGCCGCCGCCGCCACGGCCGGTCGGCGGTTCGCCGAACCGATCGGCGCGGCCATCATCAAACCGCTCAAATACTGGCTGCTGACGTTGCCCCGCACCGTCATCGGTTTCGCTTTCCAGCCGCAGCTGTCGATCTCGACGGGCGGGCATCGGCCGGGAGATTCGGTGCGAATCGTCCCGTCGATGACGCTGCCTATCGCTTCGATCAAGTCGCCGATCGGCCGCTCGTGCATCCGAGGAACGCCGTGCAAGCGATAGTGCCCGCCGTGGGCCGACAACGCCGCGGTCAAAAAGCGAACCGTCGTCCCACTGTTCGCGATCCCCAGTTCCTCGCGAGGCCGCACACCGGCGACGTGATCCGGCACCGCCGTGATCCGTAAAGTCCGGCCGCCCTGACTCGAAACGACTCGACCGCCGACCCGCTCGACCGCCGCGATCATGACCTCGGTGTCTTCGCTTCGCAGCGCGCCGGTCAGGACCGATTCGCGCCGCGCATCCGGCCCACCGGTCGGTGCGGCGAAGGCCGCGCAGATCAGCGCGCGATTGGTCAGGCTCTTGCTGCCCGGTGGACGGATCGATCCGTTGACCGTGCCGCCCGGGATGACTTCGACACTTGCGATTGATTTTGCCGTGTTGCCGTCGATGATCTGACTGCCGGGTGGTTCCAAGGGTCTGTGGGGGCGGAATCCCTAGACCGCGACCGCCGCGTCTTGGTCAGGGATGATCAGGGCTCCGACGATCATCGCGGCCAGCGTGCTCATGTGAAACAGCCAGGTGTCGTCGCAACGGATCACCGTCCGAAGCGTCACGATGGTAATCACAAGCAGGCAAGCGAAAAAGCGGCGCTGGGCACGCGGGACCGAGTCGCCGCGAGCCAACTTGGCCCAAATCAGAGTCGTTCCGCCCGCGATCGGCAGCACCATCGTGCTCAGCAGTCCCGCCAGCAGGGCCTGCTGGGTTAACAAATCGGTCGGTGAAAATCCGTCAAGCATGGGCGAAATTCCTTTTTCGCGATCGTGTCCGAGAGAAGCAAACGTGTTGTGTCAATTTCCGGTCGCTTCGCGGAAGGTTGACTTGAGCCTTTTTGGGAATTTCGGGCCAAAAAAATTTCGCCACACCCCTGGCCCGCAAAATCAGCCCAACCGCTACAGATTCACTGTCGCCGGCTCGTCGAAATCGCCGAACAAGACGAACAGTACGAGCTTTTTCGTTCCCACGAATTCCTTATCACGGATTCGTCCTGTGCGTCCGGTGACCACCATGTCCTACGAAAACCAACCTGCCGACCATCGTTCGACGCGAGCGGAATGTGCCGCGTCGGGTTTCACCCATCGACGTCCCGTCGCGGATTCGATGGCGGCGATTCTGGTCGTTTGTCTGCTGATGATCAGCCCGGGTTGCCGGATCTGTTCGACCTGCGAAATGGAGGATTATTCCGCGTACGGCGGCGCTTGGCAGAGGACGCAACGAGACGGCGGACGCGTCGGCAGCGTGTTCGATCCGGCCGGCGTCCGACAAGCTTCTCTGACCTCGAAAGATGCCCCGCCGTCGGCGGCCGCATTGGAACGCAAGCGTCTGCAGTCGCTCGCCGATGCCGAGAAGGAATCACAAGACCGACGCAGCGACCGGGCCGACGAAGCGGGATCGGGCGACGAAGCCGGTGGCGACGACTCCGGCACCGACGACGCGGAAAACGACTTCGACGAACCGGACCAGGACGTCATCGAAACCACGTCGCTGCCGCCGCTGCCGAGGTTGTAAGGCCCGGTCGAATTTGCTGTCCCCGTGCCGGGCTGCGTTTCGGTTGCCCGGCCGCTAGTAAAACACGCCGTACAGCAAGATCATCAGCCCGATCACGACGCCGCCCATGACTTTGGCGATCTTGCTGCTTTCCAAGTTCATGTTTTCGTTGACCGGCAGCGTCACCGGTTCCTTCAACGGCCGCAGCAAGGTCATGACGGTCAACACCGCCAGGATGACGCCGAAACAGATCGCCATCCGATTCAAGAACGTGATGTCGGCGGTCGCGGGCGTCCATTTCAACGCTCCGTAAAGCAGCGGATTGAGCACCAGTCCGACCGTTCCCACCGAACGCGGGGCGCGATGCACCAGCAATCCGAAGATGAAGATCGACAGGATTCCCGGTGAGATGAAGCCTTGGAATTCTTGGATGAACTTGAAGATCCCGCCGAACGACGGGTGCCCCAGGAACGGAGCGATCCCGATCGCGATCAACACGAACACGACGGTGCAAATGCGGCCGACCGTGACCAACGCGGTCTGACTGGCCGTCGGTTTCAACTTGTAAAAAATGTCCATCGTGAAAATCGTCGCGGCCGAATTCAGCATCGAGGCCAGCGAACTGACCACGGCACCGAAAATCGCGGCCAACACGAAACCCTTGATACCGAAGCCGATCGGCAGCAACTCGCGGATCAACGTCGGAAAGGCATTGTCATAGTCGTGCGGCACCAGGGTTTCCGTGACGACCCGGTCCGGCAACGCGACTCTGCCGGCCTGCGCGACTTCGTTGTTCGCGGCGATCAGTTCGGCCGGTTCGAGCGTCTCGGTCGAACCCGGCAGCGCGACTTGATCCCGCAACTGGCTGCGATTGAATGCGGCCACCGCGGCGGCATCCTCCGGGTGCATTTCGGCAAACACGTCGTCGAAGGTGTACAGGGTGATCGATTCGTTCGGCGCCGCGGCTTGCAAGGTCGCGTCGATCGTTTCCAGGGTCAACGCGTTTCGTTCCAAGTCCGGGTCCGGCTTCATCGCGTCGGACAGGCTGCTGTAAAGTTCGGGCGTTTTCTCGGCCATCAGCATCGCGTTTCGATTGACCGCGTCTTCCCGCAATTCTTCGTTGAACAGGTTGAACGCCAGGATGCCCGGCACGACGACGATGAACGGGATGATCAGTTTCAAGAAAGCGGCAAAGACGACGCCCTTTTGACCTTCGGCCAGCGATTTCGATCCCAGCGTTCGTTGGGTGATGTACTGGTTCAGCCCCCAATAGAAAAAGTTCGGAATCCAAAGCCCGACCAACAACGCGGTCCAGGGAATCTCGGGATCGTCGATCGGCCGAACCATGTGCAATTTGCCTTCGGGAAGCGGGCCTTGGTTGAGTTCCCAGAATCGCTGGATCGGTCCGGCGGCTTCCAGGCTTTCGACCGTCACGGTGTCGTTCCGCGCCGTCTCGATCAGCTCGCTGGTGTTCGCCGAGCCCAGCAAGCTGAAGGCGAAGTACGAGATCACCGCCCCGCCCAGGATCAACGCGCCGCCTTGCAGCAAGTCGGCCCAGGCACAGGCTTTCAAGCCGCCGGCGAACACGTACACCGCCGCCAAGATCCCGATGATCCAGCACCCGACCGTGATGCTGCCCAGGTCCAAGCCCAGCACCGAAAAGCCTTGAAAGTTGCCGGTGATGACTTTCGCCCCGGCGTAGATCACCGAGGCCGTCGGGACGCCGACCAGGATGACCATCGTGCTGACGGCCATCACGGTCCGGGCGAACGAGTTGTATCGATACTCCAAGAATTCCGGGATCGTGTAGATGCCGCTTTTCAAGAAAACCGGCAAGAAAACGAAGGCCGTGACGACCAAGGTCACCGCCGCCATCCATTCGTAACTGGCGATCGCCATGCCCAGCCAATTCGCCGCCGAACCGGTCATCCCGACGAACTGTTCGGTGCTGATGTTGGCCGCGATCAGGGAAAATCCGACCAGGTACCACGTCAGCCCGCGGCCGGCCAAAAAGTAGTCTTGGGCGTCTTTGAAGTCGTCATCCTCCTTGCTTTTGTACAGCCCCACGGTGATGACCGTGACGACAAAGCCGGCAAAAACGACGATATCCAGAATGCCCATGTGCGAATTGCCTTTCGGGACCAAAGAAGTCCGGCGACCGGGGCGAAGGCCACGATGACAAGGGGATGTCACGACGGATTCGATACAGCCACGTCGCCGGTAGCGTGGGGAGACGAGCGGACGGAAGACGCCGATTATGCTCGGCCCGGCGAACACGCACAATACGACGCCACCTTGACACGAAACGACGCGTCCGCAGCACAATCATTCCCGGCGTCTCATTGACCATCCCCGGGACTACAAATACATTGCCCGGCAAAACACGACGTTTTTCGATTCCAAGCACTCATTCATCCCAATTTCGACGGTTCATCAGAGAACAAATCAATGGCTAAACGAGCGACCGCCAGGCGTGGCACCGCGTCACGAAACGCACC
The DNA here is from genome assembly GCA_964453205.1 of uncultured Pirellulaceae bacterium. Classification (GTDB taxonomy): domain Bacteria; phylum Planctomycetota; class Planctomycetia; order Pirellulales; family Pirellulaceae; genus Crateriforma. Next base: position 13,484 of record CAYVRC010000051.1, read on the forward strand.
GGCACAGGCTGCGGACAAAATGGTCTATTACTTCGGAAAGACCAAAACCGAAGGCAAGAAATCCACGAAAGCCTTGCTCGGCGGGAAGGGCAAAAATTTGGCCGAGATGACCTCGATCGGTTTGCCCGTGCCTCCCGGTTTCACCATCACCACGGAAGTCTGTGACGGCTACTACAAAGCCGGCAAGAAACTGCCCAAGGGACTGATGGACGAAATCCACGGCGCCGTCGAACTGTTGGAAAAGGAACTGAAAAAGAAATTCGGCGATGACGCCAACCCGCTGTTGGTCAGCGTTCGATCCGGTGCCGCCGTCTCGATGCCCGGCATGATGAACACGATTTTGAACCTCGGACTCAACGACGTTTCGACCGAGGGCCTCGCCAAAGCGACCAAGAACGAACGTTTCGCCTACGACGCCTACCGTCGCTTGATCAACATGTACGGCGACGTCGTCAAAGACGTGCCTCACCACATGTTCGAAGAAGCCTTCGACAAGGTCAAAAAGAAATACAAGGTCAGCGAAGACACCGAGGTACCCGCCGAAGGCTTGAAAGAACTCTGCCAAGCCTACAAAGCGGTTTACAAGAAAGGCACCGGCGAAGATTTCCCGCAGGATCCGATCAAACAACTGCAACTGGCGATCGAAGCCGTCTTCGGTTCCTGGAACGCCGATCGCGCGATCAGCTATCGCCGCATCGAATCGGCCAAGGGAAACAGCGAGATCAATAATCTGGTCGGGACCGCCGTCAACGTCCAAGCGATGGTGTACGGCAACATGGGCGACGATTCGGGAACGGGCGTCGGTTTCACCCGCGATCCCAACACCGGTCAGAACAAGTTCTACGGCGAATTCCTGATCAACGCCCAAGGCGAAGACGTCGTCGCCGGTATCCGCACCCCGCAACCCGTCTCGGAAATGGGCAAGTGGGACCGCGCCGCGCACAAGGAATTGATGGAAATCAAGAAGAAACTTGAGAACCATTACACCGACATGCAGGACATCGAGTTCACGATCGAGAAGGGCAAGCTGTTCATGCTGCAAACCCGCAGCGGAAAACGAAACGGCATCGCTGCGGTCAAGATCGCCTGTGACATGGTCAAGGAAGGGTTGATCACCGAAAAAGAAGCCATCTTGCGGGTGCCCGCGTCGGACCTGACGCACTGCTTGTTGCCCAGTTTCAAGCCCACCGCTCGCAACGCCGCCGACGTCTTGTGCCGCGGCTTGAACGCGTCGCCGGGTGCCGCGGTCGGCAAGCTGGCGTTCACCGCCCACGACGCTCGCGCCCGATTCGAAGCCGGCCAGGACGTCATCTTGGTCCGCCGCGAAACCAGCCCCGAAGACGTCGAAGGCATGTCGGCGGCCGTCGGAATCTTGACCAGCACCGGCGGGGCGACCAGTCACGCCGCCGTCGTCGCACGGGGGTGGGGCAAGTGCTGCGTCGCGGGAGCCAGCGACGTCGAGATCGACGAGAAGGCGAGAAAGATCAAGGTCAAAGGTCGTACCTTTGGCGAAAAAGACACGATCAGCCTGGACGGAACCACCGGCGAAGTCATGGCCGGCGAAGTCGAAACGCAAGAACCGAAACTGTCCGGCGACTTTGCCAAACTGATGGATTGGGCCGATCAGTATCGTCGCTTGAAAATTCGCACCAACGCCGACAGTCCCGCCGACAGCAAACGGGCACGCGATTTCGGTGCCGAAGGCATCGGCCTGTGCCGAACCGAACACATGTTTTTCGAAGCCGATCGCATCATCCACATGCGTTCAATGATCTTGGCCGAAACGGAAGCCGATCGGCGGGCGGCGCTGAAAAAGCTGTTGCCGTTCCAACGCAAGGACTTCGAAGGCATCTTCAAGGCCATGCAGGGATTGCCCGTCACCGTCCGCTTGCTGGATCCCCCGCTTCACGAATTCTTGCCGCACGAAGGCATCGCGCAAAAAGAAATGGCGACCGAGTTGGGCTTGAAGCCGGCCGACATCCGAAAGCGAGCCGAAGCCTTGCATGAATCCAATCCGATGCTCGGTCACCGGGGCTGTCGCCTGAGCGTGACGTACCCGGAAATCTTGGAAATGCAGGTTCAAGCGATCGTCGAAGCCGCGATCAGTTGTGCGAAAAAGAAGATCGACGCGCACCCGGAAATCATGATTCCTCTGGTCGGCACCGCCGCGGAACTTCGCATCCTTCGCGAAAAGGTCGTCGAAACGATCGCCAAGACCAAGGAAGCCAAGAAGTTCGACGGCAAGCTGGACATCTTGATCGGCACGATGATCGAAATCCCGCGGGCCGCGTTGACCGCCGACGAAGTCGCCGAGTACGCCGACTTCTTCAGCTTCGGCACCAACGATTTGACCCAAATGACGTTCGGCTACAGCCGTGACGACGTGGGCGGTTTCTTGCCCGATTACATCGAGCACAAGATCGTTCCGGTCGACCCCTTCCAGTCGCTCGACACCTCCGGCGTCGGTCAATTGGTCGAAATGGGTGTCGCCAAGGGACGCAGCACCAAGACCAAATTGAAGGTCGGGATCTGTGGCGAACACGGCGGCGACCCGGCGTCGATCGCGTTCTGCAACGAGGTCGGTCTGGATTACGTCAGTTGCAGTCCGTTCCGCGTTCCGATCGCCCGCTTGGCCGCCGCGCAAGCCGCGCTCAGCAAATAACGGTTCCCGCGAATCGGTTCGCTTTTCGTTGGTCGTTCCCCCGTGATCGTGCGTGGGAACCTCGTCGCCGCCGTGCACCGCACGGCGTTCGCGGCCGGATGATCAGGACGAAGATCGAAGCCCGTGCCCCGTCTTTCATCAGCCTCCTGCCCTCAACATTTTGTCTTCCGCCATGTCTGATATTCACGAGAAGTACAACGACGTCGAAAAACTGATCGACGAAGAGAAGTTCGAGGAAGCGATCGCGGGGTTGAATGAAATCGTCGCCCAGGACGACACGTTCGTCTTGGGGCATCTTGCCCTGGCCCGCGTGTACACCAAGACCGGCCAGCACGACGAAGCGATCCGGCACGGCGAGAAGGCTTGTGAGTTGGAACCGACGGAATCATTCAACTACACGGCGCTCAGCGTCACGTATCAGCGGGCCTGGGCCGGAACACAAGATCAGACCTTCATTCAGAAGGCCGAGGACGCGATGGCCAAAGCCCAAATGATTCAGTCCCAGCAGTAAAGCAACGTCCGTTGCCGTCGATCGATTCTCGACGAAGAAAACAAGCGACGGCGGCCCGCGTCTTTATCGCATCCGGATAGCGATGCAAATTTCGCATTTGTTTCGCGCCAGTTGGCGGACGCGGACGTCGCTGGGATTCCATTGACGCACCCGGGTCAGCCAGCGATCGATTTGGTCGGCCCGCTCGTAATCGCCCAGTTTCAACGTCAACAGAATTCCCTCGATCGGAATGCCGGGGTGGGTGACGATGTTTTCCACCGTGCTGAGCGTCTGATCCGGCTTGACGTTCGAATCGACCAGCATCCATTTCACGCCGCGGAACTCGCTGCGTTTCAAATCACCGGCGCGGGCGGTGATGTGTCGGTACCGCGGATGTTCGCCGATTCGTGGGTCCATCGCGGCCGGATCGATGCCGATCACGTTCAGTCCCAATTCCAACAATCGACCGCAGGCGCCGCCCGGTGCGCTGCCGACTTCGACGGCCGAATCGCCGGCTTGCATATGAAATCCTGACCACACGATCGCTTCGGCGGCCTTGTAGTAGGCCCGTGAGATCGGTTCATGCTGGGGGCTGATCGGTTGCAAGGCTCCCGGCCAACGACTGGGCCAATCGCCCGCGACGTGCCAGCCCCAAAACCAATGCCCCGGTTCGACCAAGACGACGTCCAAGACCCGTTGATCGGCTTGGGCGATCAAGTTCGCCGCGTCGCCGCTGACGAATTCGCCCCGCACGGCGGTAAAGATCTCGCCCGCGACGGCTCGGCTGAGCGGATCGATTTCCGGCTCGAAATCGAATTTGCCGATCGGCAGACGGTCTCGCGGCCAGACGTGCAAGTGATCCAAGGGGCGAGCGTCGAAGCCGGCGTCCTTCAAATCGGCCCGCAGTTTTTCGATGATGGGGATACTGTGCTCGCCGCGACCCGACCCGATGCTATGCGACGCGGTGCGAATGAAGATGCCGCGGGGCAATGGGACGGCTTCGTCATGCTTGACCGTGACGAATCCGGGACGCGAAAACGCCAACCGCCAGCCGGCTTTTTGAACCTCCGCTTTGACGACGGCTTCGGCTCCGTTGGCACAACCCAGCATGGCAAAGGTCGGGCCGGTCGGCGAACACTCGGGGTCGGGCGGTGTCATGCAAAAACGTCACGTCGAAAAAGGGTCAAAGGGGCGGGCAGACGACAAAGAGCGTCGCCGATCGCGGCCGTCACGTCGAGGGAACCGTTCTATCTTTTTGCCCTCACGTCGATCTATCATGGCGGCGTACCACATTTGATTTTCGCGTCCGGAGTTGTCCCGTGGCCCATTTGCACCCGCCCGAGCATCAGATTCATCGCCTGATGGCCTTTGTCACCAAAAGCGAGGCTTCCGATTTGCATTTGAAGGTCGGTCTGCCGCCCTATATCCGCGTCGGTGGTCATTTGCGCGCCGTGGATGTGCCGATCTTACCCTCGTCGGACTACATCACCGCGATGATGGTGGAGATCATGCCCAAGGGCCGCGAGAAAGAATACAAGGAACTCGGCGGCATCGACTTTGCCGTCTTGGCCGAGAGCGGTGACCGTTTTCGCGTCAACGCGTATCGCAGTGACGGGGAAATGCATGCGGCACTTCGACGCGTGCAAAGCCAGATCCCGGACTTCGAAAAACTCAAGCTGCCGCCGGTTTATCAGCGGACGATTTCGCGTAGCAACGACGGATTGATCTTGGTCACCGGTGTGACCGGTAGCGGCAAGAGCAGCACGTTGGCGGCCATGATGAACTGGATCAACCAGCACCGCGGCATGCACGTGATCACGATCGAAGACCCGATCGAATACCGTTTTATATCCGGCGAGTCGATCATTTCACAGCGCGAAATCGGCATCGACGTGCCCAGCTACGCTCACGCGCTTCGCTTCGTCGTGCGTCAGGATCCGGACCTGATTTTGATCGGGGAGCTTCGCGACAAAGAGACGATTTTGGCCGCGATCCAGGCGGCCGAGACCGGACACTTGGTGATGGCTTCGATGCACTGCAGCGATGCCGAACAATCGTTCAGCCGGATTCTGGAGTTCTTTCCCCAAGAGGAGCACGCCTTCATCCGATCCTCGCTTGCAAACAGTTTGCGTGCGATCATGTGTCAACGGTTGATTCCCGGCGCGGTCGAGGGCAGCCGTTTTCCCGCCACGGAAGTCTTGCTGAACAACCCCATCGTCCGCGACAAAATCTTGAACTCGCACGACGATGACATCCCCGCGATCTTGAACGTGTGTCGCGACGAAGGAATGCGGGACTTTACCCATTCGCTGTGCGAATTGATCGAAGCGGGCAGCATTTCGATGGAAACCGGCATGGATTACGCGCCCAGCCGAGAAACCCTGTCATCGCTGCTCAAGGGCATCGATACGGGAGCCGACGGATTGATCTCGCGGGTTTAAAAACATCATGGACCACCCGAACGAGCCCACCGATAACTGGATCGACGTGCTGGATGCCGACGACGTCGTCGAAGGCACCGGCAAAGACGTCATCGTCGGTGAGCTCGTCGTCGCGATTTTTCGCGCCGGCGGTCGCTTGTTCGCGCTCGACGGCATGTGCGCGCATCAAGGCGGACCGATCGCCGAAGGCATGATCGGGCCCGACGCCCAAGGCAGACCGTGCGTGACGTGTCCCTGGCACGGCTGGCAATACGAATTGGAAACCGGTATCCAAACGGTCAACCGGCAACCCTTGCAAGAAACCTACGCCGTCCGCGAGACTGACGGGCGGATTTGGGTCAAGCGTGAGGCGACGTGAAAGCGTCGACGCTTGACCCGACCCTACACATTCATCGACGACTTTGCCCCGGTGACCTCTCGCGGAGTCCGCACTGTGACCCAACCCGACTTTCCCAATCCGGTCGACCACCCGGTGATCGACGCGATCCGTGCACGTTGGAGCCCTTATCGGTACGCCGCTAGGACCGTCGAAGACGACAAGCTGATCCGCTGTCTCGAAGCGGCGCGGTGGGCGGCCAGCAGTTTCAACGACCAGCCTTGGTCATGGATCGTCGCCAAACGCGAAGACACGGCGGCGTTCGCCACCGCCCTGGGGTGCCTTGTCGAAGCCAACCAGGCTTGGGCGCAGGATGCCGGCGTGCTGATCTTGACCTGCATTCGCACCGACTTTGCGAAAACCGGAAAGCCCAACCGCGTCGCGTTGCACGATCTCGGAATAGCCGCTTGTCAGTTATCGCTGCAAGCCGCGACGCTGGGTTTGCAAGTCCACCAAATGGCCGGCGTCGATTTGGACGCCGTCCGCCGGCGATACGAATTGCCCACCGGCGTCGAACCTCAAACGGCCATCGCGATCGGGTACGCGAACGAAGAACCGCCCCGCGGTGATTTCCAAATCGAACTGGAACAGCGGCAAAACGGCCCGAGGACGCGGAAATCCCTTTCCGATCAAGTCTTCACCGGCAAATTCGGCAGCACCGCCGGATTTGTGGCTTGATCCGATCCGGGCCGACCGGCGAACCAGATCGCCGCCGCGCCGAACGCCGCCACCGTGCCACCGGTGATCAGCCACGTCACCGGCAAATGACCCTGCGTGTCCAAGCCTTCGCCCAAAAACGTCAGCGAGTCTTTGTACTTCGCCGCCAATTCCAACAGGCCGTTGTGAACGAAGTGCAGCACCATGCCGGGGATCACGCTGCCGGTCCGGTACGCCACCCAACCCAAAATCAATCCCAACAAAGTCGAGGGCAGAAAACGTTCCAACAGCAGCGCGTTGCCCGTCAGGACGTGAAACGCTCCGAACAACACCGACGTGATCAGAATCGTTTTGGCCGGCGATAACGCTCGCCGCATCGCCGAAAACAAAAAACCGCGAAAACAAAGTTCTTCGATCACCGCCGGTGTGACGGCCAAAGTGGCCAGCAGCAACACCGGTGAGACGTCCTTCCAGGCTTCCAAAACCTTCAAGACCTGTTTCGTTTTCTCCTCGGTCAATCCGCGAATCCCCGCCGCGTCAGCCAGCACGAAAACTTCGTGGGCGAAAACCCAAGCGCCCAAGCCCAACAGCACCGAGCCCACGATCGACGTCGCCGAAGGTCGGTGCACCCGAAACGACGTCCCCAAATCGACTCGGTTGAACCAGGCGGAGACCAACGGGATCATCCCGAAAGCCAAGATCAACGCGACGGCGTTGAGCGAAAGCCGAGCCTCCAAACCGAGCGAATCACCGGCGTTTTCCAGGAAACGCATCAAGCCGTTGGACACGACGAAGTAGAACGGCACCAGCAGGGCCACGACCATCGTCGCCATCTGCAAGGTCGGAAACGCGCGGCTTCGTACGGGGCGTCTGAATAGACTGCCGATCGTTTGTCCGCTGGTTCGTGCCACGGCGTCGCTGCCGAACAACTTGGCGGCAATCGCGATCGCCGCGGCGGCATACGCGATCGTGCTGCCGATTGCCGCCGCCGTCGCCACCGCGTCGATCTGGCCCGACAGCACATCGCGGGTCAGCAAGACGATGTTCAGTAGCGGCGCGATCGCCAACGGGCCTTTCAATTCGATGCCCGGCATCAACGACAGCATCGCCGGTGCCAGGGACAGCAGCATGATCGGAATCAAGTAGGCTTGAGCTTCCTTGAAGGATTTGGCGAAACTGGTCAGCGACAAAAGAACCGCGGAAAAGAAACCGCTGAACAACACCAACAGGCCGAGGATTTGCAGCACCGCCAACCAGGGGAACCCGGCGTCGTCACCGGTCAACAACGGCAACAGGCGTCCCGCCCACAGCGTCGTGAACATGGCGACCAAATTCGCCACGGCGGTCAGCATCGCCACGGTCACCACGGCCAGGTATTTCGCCGTCAACACGGCGCTGCGGGGCACCGGTGATGCCATCAACGCCTCCATCGTCCCGCGTTCTCGTTCGCCCGCGGTCAGGTCGATCGCCGGATAAACCGCGCCGGTGATGGTCATCAATACCAAGACCAACGGAATGACAGTGCCCAACATGGACGTCGGTTCTTCTTCGCCGATTTCCGCGGCGGCGACCGTCATCGGCGGTCGGTAAGGGTCGTCCAAGCCTCTCGTCCGGCCGCGGCGATCGGAGGCCAGGATCTGAGCCCGGGAAAGCTTGAACCACTGAAACCGTTCGACCAAAATCCGCCGCGCCGATCGGCCCGCCGCATCACCACGAAAAATCGTGAACGTCACGTCGGGCGGGACGCCGGGATCGCTATTGTCCACCGCCGCGGCGACGTCGACGGCACCGGCTTCGAGCGCCCTGACCGGATCGCTGGGCTCGGTCAGCAGGATGTCGAATTGGGCGATCGCTTCGCCGCTGGCCTCCAGGACTTCTTCGGGCGGCATCGCCAACGGGCTGTTGATCCATCGGTCCAGCAGATCCGCCTCGGCCTTCGTCGCCACGCCGATTTTGTAAGGGGTTTCCGCCGGTTTGCCGCTGCCGAGCAGGAAACGGTGCAGCGCCATGCTCAACAGCGGGTAAACCAACAGTGGCATGAACAACAGCGTGATGATCGTGCGTCGATCGCGCAGCGTCTCTCGCAATTCCTTGCGGCACAGTCGAAACAGACGCGACGGATTCAAAGATCAGTTTCCTTCCAACAGATCGACAAAAATCTGGACCAAGGTTTGTCGGCCCGTTTGCCCGCGGAGTTCGTCCAAGGTCCCCAAGTGTTTCAGCCGACCACGATGCAGCAGCCCGAATCGGTCACAAAGTCGCTCCGCTTCGTCCAGCCGATGCGTGCAGACGACGACCGCCTTTCCCATGCCTCGTAGTTCTTGAATGTACTGAAAAATCGTTTGCACACCGACCACGTCCAGGCCGCGCGTCGGTTCGTCCAGCAACATGACCGGCGGGTCATGGATCAACCCACGCACCAAGGTCACCCGCTGACGCTGGCCCGTGCTGAGTTCTCCGGCGCGGCGATCCAACAACGGCTGAATGTCCATCAGCGTCGCCAATTCCTCGCACCGCGTTTTCGCCTCCGCCGGCGGCACACCGTACAGGTCTGCAAAGTACAGCAGCATCTCCCGCACCGTCAGCCAGGGATACACACCGTCGCTGGCCGAGACGAAACCCAGGCGAGCCTTCACGGCGATCGGGTCGTCCGCCGTGCGAGCCCCCTCGACCTCCGCGAACCCCGAGTCCGGTTCCAGCAGCCCCAGGACCATCCGCATCGTCGTCGTTTTGCCGGCCCCGTTGGGCCCCAGCAAGCCGAACACCTCGCCCGGATGAACCTGAAAACTCAAGTCGTCCACCGCGCAAAGCTTCCCGGCCGGCAAATCAAAGGTCTTGCAAAGCGAGTCGATGACCAACATCCGAGGAAGACTCGCTGATAGGGTGTTTTTGGGAAGGAGAATCGAACCGGCGCGACGAGATGACGGACCCCAACGATACGCACCAAATCCGTGAAGGTTCGCCGGTCGACGCTCCGCTAGTCCTCGTGGGCGCGATTCAGGTGCCCGCTGCGGTTGATCGCCAGCAACAGACGCAGCATCACGGCGATGCTGCCCAGAACCCCAATCAGCCCCAGAATGCTGACGCGGGTGAATCCCAGCAAGGCCGAATCGGGAAACAGGACCGGGTTGACTTCGAAAGCCAGCATCAGCGACGAACCCAAGAAAACGGCGCTGGTCATCAGTCCCAGCACCAATCGGTTGACCGTCGGGCCGATCCGCGAATGCTCCAGCGTCAATCGCAATTCGCCGCGACGGGCTTGGGTCAGCAGTTGCAGCACATGGTCCGGTGCCAACTGGGCAAAGTTCTCGCTCTCCAAATAAATCCGCCTGGCTTGACGGATCCGCCGCTTCGGACTGAGCCTTCGCAGCATCGTCTGGCGGGCGAACGTTTTGACGACGTCCAGCGAATCGAAACGCGCGCCCAATTCGCGGAGCGTCCCTTCCAAAGAGATCATCATTTTCAGCAACAATGCCGACTGGTTGGGCAACTTGATGCAATGCCGATGCAAAATCCGGCTGAGATCGTTCAAGGCTCCGGTGACGTCAAAGTTTCCTAGGCTTTGCTGCCCGTAATTGCCGACGAAGTCCGACACGTCGATCGCCAAAGCGGACTCGTCCAACGTGGGCGGCGGATCGCCGATGCGACGGATCAGGCGAGTCAGCTGGTTCTGATCCCCGCCGGAAACCGCGACCAACATTTCTTCGATCGTTTCCCGCAAGGTTTCATCGATGCGACCGACCATGCCGAAATCCAGAATCCCCAACCGACCGTCGCTCAACAAAATCAGGTTCGCCGTGTGCGGGTCGGCGTGGAACAAGCCGTCTTCGAAAACCATTTGCAGATAAAGCGTCGCGATCGTTTCGCACAGCTCTTGCTTGATCGCTTGCGGCGGTGTGGTCAACGGATCGTCGTTACGCACGATCTTGTTCAGCGGCGTGCCGACCAGTTCTTGCATCACCAGGACGCGGCGGGTGCACAGATTCTCGACGACACGCGGAACGACGACACGCTTGCGTTGGTCCTCCAGCAGCCGGGCGAAGTGTTCCAGGTTTTGACGTTCCCGGCCGAAGTCCAATTCTCGGGTGATGATCGGGGCCAACTGGCGGACCATGTCGCACGGTCCCCAAGCGGCCAGCGTTTCGACCCGCTCGGCCAGCACCGCCAGCCCGGTCAGGACTTCGATGTCTTGACGGACGGTCTTTTCGATGTCCGCACGCTGGACTTTGACGACCACCGATCGTCCATCGGCCAGCACGGCGCGGTGGACTTGACCGATCGACGCGGTCGCCAAAGGCGTTTCGTCCAGACTCTGAAAGTGCGATTCGTAGTCGTCGCCCAATTCGTCGCGCAGCGTCTTGCGGACACTCTCGAACGATTCGGCCGCCACGTTGGCTCGCAGACCTTTGAGCTCTTCGCCCAGTTCGGGACCGACCAAGTCGGGGCGGGCCGCCAAGATCTGGCCCAGCTTGATGAACGAAGGCCCCAGGTCCGTCAGCGCCATGCGGACGCGTTGTTCGCGGGAGTATTCGGCCAGCGAGACGCCGCCGCGATCCTTGAACACGTTTCGCAGCCGGCCCGTTTGAAAACGACTCAGCCAATCCGCCAAGCCGTAACGCTGCAAAACGACGAGAATCTCGCGCCATCGTCGCAGGTTACGGTAGAGTTGAGGGATCGCGGTGATTCGCATCAGCAACGCTCGAAAGGGTGGTCACCGGGTCGGCCCGGCACGTCAAAGGTTTCTATTGTGACTGGCACGGTCGTTTTCGCGATTCGATTTGGGAATGATTTCCGAGGTGTGGGCCAGAAGTTTTCTGTTGACGTGCGAACTTGCGGCTTTTGCAGTCGGCTTGGCGTTCGTGCTGGGTGTCCCGGCGGGCTGGGCGGCGGCGCGTCTGGGCACGTCGGTCGGGTCGCAACGGTCGTCACGGTTTTTCGGATCCGTCGTTCGTACGGTTTTCCTGGGCACGATCGCGGCCGTGTTGGCGTTGCCGTTGGTGATGCACGCGGCGGCTTGGGAAGCCGCGGCCGGAAAATTCGGCTGGTGGACGCTGACGCAAACCGGCAGCCGACGCTTCGGTCAATTCAGCGGCTTGATCGCGTCGGCTTGGATCCACGGGCTGCACGGTTCGGCGATCGTCGCTTGGACGACTTGGTACGCCCTGGGCGCGATCCCGCCGGCGTATCGATCCGCGGCCGCTTTGGATGCTTCGCCGTGGCGTCGGTTTTGGAGCATCGAATTTGCTCTGGCGGGACCGTGGGTCGCGTTGGGCGGATTGGCCGTCGCGGCCTTGGCCGCGACCGAGATGACGGTCGTCGACCTGTACGGCTTTCGCACGATCGCTGATGAGTTCTATCTGTTTCATGCCGGCGACCCGACGGTTTTTGCCGTGGCGATGGTCTGTGGGCTGCCCGTCGTGTTGGGGGTGTTCCTTTTCGTTTGCCAAAGGCTGGCCACACGACGAACCGGCGTCGGTTGGTCGTCCGACACTTTTTCCGCCGGCAATCTTCAATGCCCGGGGCGAAACGTTCAGACCGTCAAGCGATCGACAGCGTGGCCGGCCGCCGGCGGACTGTTGGTTTTCGCCGCGTTGCTGTTGTTCGTCCCCCTGGGCAGTTTATTGGTCAAAGCCGGTCACGACGTCATCGTCGTCGACCAGCAGCGTCAAGTGAGTTGGAACCTGATGGCTTGCGTGGAGCGATTGGCCGACGGACCGGCCACTTTCGCCGCGGATTATCAGTGGACGACGATCATCGCCGGCGTGACCGGAATCCTGGCGACGGGGCTGGCCGGCGCGGTCGTTTGGTGCGTCGCCGATCGGCCGCGGACACGCGGGATCGTCGACGCGGCGGCCCTGGCGATGTTCCTGCTGCCCGGCCCGGTGACGGGTTTGCTGGTGGTTTGGATGTTCCAACGGGACGTGCCGGGTTTCGCGACGCTGTATCGGCAAACGATTTTGCCGACCTGTCTGGCCGTGTCGTTTCGCGCTTTTCCCGTGGCGTACTTTTGTCTTCGCGTCGGTTTCCGCGGCATTCGATCACCGGTCCTGTGGCAAGCGGAATTGGACGCCGCCGTGCCGAAACGAATCTGGCGAATCATCCGGCCGTTGCTCGGGCGGGTCCCGCTGATCGCTTTTTTGGCCGCGGCCGTCGTCGCGTCGGGCGACGTGCCGGCGCTCCTGCCCGTCATCCCGCCGGGCGTGACGACCGTCACGACCCGCTTGTTCGCGCTGTTGCACAGCGGCGCACGGTATCAGGAAGCCTCGCTCGCCTTTTGGTACGTGGCCGCGGTGACGGTGATTGCCATGTCGGCGACGATCCGGCGGCGATGATCGTGTTAAACTGTTAAACTCCTCTCTATTCAGGCCGCATCCGATATCGGCCGTCTTCCGCCCTTGTTGTCATCGGTCATGCCTGCACGTTTCGCTTTTCTCTTTCCGCTGCTAGCCACCTGCGGGACGGTTTCGCCGGCCGTCGAAACCGTCGTCGTTCGGCAGCATGCCGCCGCCGAAAGTTCTCAGAGCCGCACCGTCAGCGGCGAAGTCTTGGCGTCGGCACTCGACGGCGGCGTGATGCTGCAAAGCGATGACGGACGCATTTGGACGTTCCAGCCCGATCAGATCATTTCCCGCGAAAGTGATCTGGACGAACTGCAACCGATCGATGCAGCGGAGATGTCCAGGCGGTTGCAAACGCAACTGCCCGGCGGATTTCGGATCTACAATACCACGCATTACATCATCGCCCACAATACGAACGAAGCTTATGCCCGCACGGTCGGTACTTTATTCGAACAGCTTTACCGTGGTTTCTTTACCTATTGGAAGAATCAAAAATGGGACTTGGATGAGCCGCGATTTCCGCTGGTCGCCGTCGTGTTCGGCGATCGCGCCGCGTTCCTGAAACACGCGGAAGCCGAAATCGGCGAAATGGCCCGCAGCATCATCGGTTACTATCACTTAGAAAGTAACCGAATGGTCACTTATCGTGTTCCGAACTTGGAACGGAACATCGCCACGATCATTCACGAGGCGACGCATCAGTTGGCTTACAACTGCGGCGTGCAGACACGTTTCGCGGACAACCCGATGTGGGTCAGCGAAGGTTTGGCGATGTTTTTCGAAGCCCCTGACTTCCGCAACCCACGCGGCTGGCGAACCATCGGCCGTGTCAACGAAGTCAACCTGGCCCGCTGGAAACGCTACCTTCCCCAACGACCCGGTGAATCCTTGTTGACGCTGTTGGCCGACGATCGACGGTTCCGCGGTGGCGGTTCGACCGAATCGGCTTACGCGGAAGCATGGGCGTTGACCTACTTTTTGTTGAAAACACGACGCGACGATTATGTGCGATACCTGCAACGGGTGAGCGAGGGCAAACCGCTGGTGGCTTGCAGTGAACAGGAACGGATCGCCATGATCGAAGACGTGTTCGGCGATTCGATCGCGGAGCTGGATCAACAGTTCGTCAACTACATGCGTCGAATTCGTTGATCAACAGAGAGGCGGCGGAAGTGTTGCCCAATTCGATATCCAACCATTGCCTTATCCGAAATTGACTATGCCAAACCGCTTGACTTCATCAACCTTTCGCTTGCTTCTCGGATTGACGACCGCCGTCATCACGTTTCATCGGCAAGCCCCGGGCGAACAGCCCGGCACGCCGGTCTTCAAAGACGGTGAAGCTCAAATCGTCAAGGCGTTCGAAGACTCGGACTATTGGATTCGCCACGACTTGTGGGTCCAAACCGAATTCGATTCCGATGGTGACGACAAGCTCGATCGCATGCACGTCAGCGTGACGCGGCCGCGGCAAACGGAAAGCGAATCGCTGAAACTTCCGGCCATCTACATCACCAGCCCCTACTTCGCCGGCACCGGGACGACGGGCCAAGAATACTTTTGGGACCCGCGGCAAGAAGTCGGGGCGGAGCCACCGGTTCGCAAACGCTTCGATCCGGTCGAACGAACCGGCACCCGACCCATCATTTCGAAATCTCACGAAAAGGAATGGGTGCCGCGGGGCTTCGTCGTCGTCCATTCTTCCTCGCCCGGCACGGGGCTTTCCGAGGGCTGCCCGACGATCGGCGGTGATAACGAGTCACTCGGCCCCAAAGCCGTGATCGATTGGCTTTGTGGTCGTGCCAAAGGATTCACCACGGTCGACGGAGACGAACCGGTGGAAGCGTTCTGGTGCACCGGAAAGGTCGGCATGACCGGCACTTCGTTCAACGGAACGCTGGCGCTCGCCGCCGCCTCCACCGGCGTCGACGGGCTGGAAGCCATCATCCCGATCGCACCGAACACCTCCTACTACCACTATTACCGGTCCGCCGGTCTGGTCCGGCATCCCTACGGTTATTTGGGCGAGGACATCGACTACCTGTACGACTACGTCCACAGCGGAAGTGACGAACGACGCGAGTATTGCGATTGCGAAGTTCGCGACAATGAGATGCTGAAACAGTTCGATCGAACCGGCGGCGACTACAACGATTTCTGGGCCGGCCGAGACTACCTTCACGATCTGGAACCGCTGAAAGCCGCCGTGCTGATGTCGCACGCCTTCAACGACTGGAACGTCGTGCCGGAACACAGCGTCCGCATTTACGAAGCGATCAAGGCGAAAGGCATCACCGCCCAAGCCTTCTTTCATCAAGGCGGACACGGCGGGCCGCCACCGATGAAAAGGATGAACCGTTGGTTCACCCGTTTTCTGCACGGCGTCGAAAACGGTGTGGAAAAGGATCCGCGGGCTTGGATCGTTCGCGAAGATGACAAACGCGACAACCCGACGTCCTACGAAGACTATCCGAATCCGGACGCCCGGCCGGTGAAGTTGTTTTTGGGCAAAGGGGCGCCCCAGCGGGGAACACTCGGCATCGACGCCCTGCCACCGCAAGGGACCGAATCGCTGGTCGACAATTTTTCGTTCGCCGGACCGACTCTGGCGCAGGCCGAATGGACCGAGCACCGGCTGATGTATTGCTTGTCCGAACTGACCGAACCGCTCCATCTTTCGGGAACGCCCAGCATGGAAATTCGTTTGGCATGTGACAGGCCGGCCGCGAACCTTTCCGTCTGGCTGGTATCGCTTCCCTGGAACACCAAGAAAGACGCCAAGATCACCGACAACATCATCACACGTGGTTGGGCGGATCCTCAAAACCACCGGTCGCTGACCGACGGAGAGCCGCTGATTCCCGGTCGGTTTTATGACCTCCGCTTTGACCTTCAGCCGGACGACCAAATCATTCCCGCCGGTCAACAGATCGGGCTGATGATTTTCTCCAGCGATCGCGATTTCACACTCCACCCTGATCCGGGGACCCGCTTGACGATCGACCTTGATCGGACGTCTTTGACTTTACCCGTCGTCGGTGATCGAGCGGCCTTGGCCGGTGCGATGTAGTCGGTGCCATCGTCAATTGCGAGCGGGCCTTCGTCGCATCATCGCTTCCGGCGTCAGCGACTCGATCTTGGGGACTTCGCCGCCACCGGAGACTTCGACGATCGCTTTGAGAATCTCTGGTCCATCGACTTGTAACTGAGGCGAAACGATGGCGAAGTTAGCGGTGACCTTGCCTTCGTTGGCGACCAGGAACGTCGTTTGGACGTTGCGGTTCAGCCCGTACGCCCCGGGTCCTTCACCGCCGTCGACCGAAACGCCGTAAGCGACCTTCTCGGGCAGCAAGCGTTCGATCTGTCCCATCCACCGGAGCGCCTCCGGCTGGTCGTCGTCCAAGTAAATCAACGCGGTTCGCATGCCCTGGTCTCGGCGGGTCTTCGCAAAGCCGGCGATCGCTTTGATCAAACCGAAAGCCGGTCGCGTTTTTTGGTGCAAAAAGATCAACAACAACGGCTTGCCGTCAGCCATTTCCACGGGATCGAAGGTCTTTCCCTTCAGTTCACCGAAGACCCCCTTGGCTTGCATCGGCGGCAGAGATTCACCGACTTGGGGACCGGAAAAGACCGGGGGTTCTGCGGCGGTGACGTTGCCGACGCCGGTGGCGAAGGACACGAACCCGAGCACCAAAAGGAAAGACAAACGGCGGCGCGAATGTTTTCGGAACATGGCCTTTAAATCCCTGGGTAAAAAGCGGTCTTGGAGGAAAGGAAACTGTCGGCAATCCTACACAAGTGGCGGCAACGGTGTTGATCCCGGTGCCCATCGCGGGAATTTGTCGTCTAGAATGCCCGTCGCGGAGAAGTTAAGGTCCGATCCGTTTGCGTTTGTTTCCGCAGCCGTCCCCCACGATTTGAATCCAACATGTCTGAATCCGCCATCGAAGGCAGCGTTTCGCCGGTTCCGTCGCCTCCCGTTTCGGATCGCGTCCGATCCGATCGAGAAATGTTGCAAAAGGCCGCCCAAGAAGGCAAGTTGCTCGGCGCCTTTGTCAAACTTTCGGGACCCGGTTGGCTGCAAAGTGCGATCACGCTGGGCGGCGGATCGTTGGCCGGCGCGTTGTTCTTGGGCGTGCTGGGCGGCACCAGCATGATCTGGTTGCAGTTGATGGCGATCACCATGGGCGTGATCATGCTGTCGGCGATCAGCTACGTGACCCTTTCGACCGGACGGCGGCCGTTCGAAGCGATCAAGCACGACATCAATCCGGCGCTCGCCTGGGGCTGGGTCATCGCGACCTGTTTGGCCAACACGATTTGGTGCATGCCCCAGTTCAGTTTGGCTTACGACGCCCTCGACAAGAACCTGTTTTCGCTCGGCGGTGGCACCGGGCTGGGCGACAGCGAATCGACCAAGATTGTCGTCACCGCGGTGTTGTTCTTCGCGGCAGCCTTTGTCGTCTTGCTGAACGTTCGTCAGGGCAAAGCCGCCAAGTTCTTCGACATCTTCCTGAAGGCATTGATCGGAATGGTCGTGATTTGTTTCTTCGGCGTGACCGTGTTGATGGCGATCGAAGGTCAGATCGATTTCGGGGCGGTGTTCGCCGGCATGATCCCGAACCTTTCCCAGTGGACGACGCCCGCGGGCGAGCTGAATCGGTTGGTCGGCGAATTGCCCGAGGAGTCCCGGTCGTTCTGGACGCAAAAAATTGTCGTCGATAATCAACGCAGCGTGATGATCGCCGCCGCGGCGACCGCCGTCGGCATCAACATGACGTTCCTGTTGCCCTACAGCATGTTGGCCCGGGGCTGGGACAAACCGTTCCGAGGACTGGCCCGGTTCGACTTGGCAACCGGCATGGCGATCCCGTACATCTTGGTCACGACCTGCGTCGTGATCGCGTCGGCAGCCGCGTTCCATGTCCGAACGGACGACGCTTTTTTGTCCAGCCAACCGGAGACGTTTCGATCGAGTCCGCTGTTCGAAAACGCGGCTCCGGTCATCGCCCAGCGGCTGGGAATCGAAGTCACCGTCGATGCGGACCAAGAGATCGTTTGGACGGATGAACAAGTCGCCGCAATCGCGGCGGTCAGCGATAACGAAAAGCAGTTGGCCGCGTCTTTGGTCAAACGCAACGCGTTTCAACTTTCTCAAACGCTTTCGCCATTGCTGGGCGAAGGCTTGGCCAAGCTGGTCTTCGGGCTCGGCGTGTTCGGCATGGGCTTTTCGACGATCATCATTTTGATGCTGATCAACGGCTACGCGTTTCGTGAAATCTTCAATCGACCCGACGGGCAGGCCCCCTTCATCATCGGATGCCTGGTCGCCGGACTGACCGGCGCGTGCTGGATTTATCTGTGGAAAGGCGAATCAAAGTTCTGGCTGCCGATCATCGCATCGACGTTCGGAATGATGCTGTTGCCGATCGCTTACTTCACGTTCTTTCTGATGATGAACAGCAAACGGATTTTGGGCGACGAAAAACCGACCGGCGGATCGATGCTGATTTGGAACGTTTTGATGGGCGTCTCGGTCGCCGGAGCGTTGGTTGCCGCTTGGGCGGCGATCGACGGCGAGATGAATAAATCCGACACGGCGAAGGCCGTCATCTGGACCGTTTTGGGCGTTTTCGCCGTCGCCGTGATCGTCGGGTTCAAGTTTCGCAAACCCGCAACCAATTAGTTCCACACCTCGGAAGGACTCGCAACATGACGAAATGGTTTGCCATCAAGGAAGCCCGCCGCGCCGATCACGTCGGTCAAACGATCGAGATCCGCGGCTGGGTTCGCACGCGTCGGGACAGCAAAGGCGGATTCAGTTTCATCGAAGTCAACGACGGCAGTTGTTTCGGCAGTCTGCAAGTCGTCGCACCGGCGGAGCTTGCCAATTACGAGTCGGAGATCAAAAAACTGTCGGCCGGCTGTAGCGTCACCGTCACGGGAACCTTGCAACAGTCACCCGCCAAGGGCCAAGACACGGAGCTTCACGCCGACGGGGTTCGTGTGCTGGGCTGGGCCGATCCGGAAACGTATCCCCTGCAAAAAAAACGTCACTCGTTCGAAAAGCTTCGCGAGTGGTCGCATCTTCGGCCTCGCACCAACACCATCGGCGCGGTCATGCGAGTCCGTGATCGCATCAGCCAATCGACGCACCAGTTTTTTCACGACGAGGGTTTCTTTTGCCTGCACACGCCCTTGATCACGGCCAGCGATTGCGAGGGCGCGGGCGAAATGTTTCGCGTCACGACGTTGGACCTGGAAAGGCTGGCCCGGTCCGGTGGCCCTGTCAATTTCGAATACGACTTTTTCGACAAGCCGGCCTATCTGACCGTCAGCGGCCAGCTCAATGGAGAAACCTACGCCACGGCGCT
>CAYVRC010000052.1:0-32651 GCA_964453205.1 uncultured Pirellulaceae bacterium
ATCGCGCGGGTACGCGAATCGTCCCGAGGGTGATCGCGCCAGCGTCAAACGCACGTCGATCACGGCTGCGTCGTCGAAGTCACCGACCCGAAATCCATAACGCTCGGGACGATACGGAACCATCCGCGGCACACGCCGGTCGTGCAGCGGCGACGCCATGTCGGACGTGGCGATCTCACTCCGCAGCGCCGCGACGGCCACGCCCGAGCGGCCGACCGCTGCGGCCAACGCGTTCGCCGTCTCGATCGCAAGCTGATACCAATCCGGGGCGTACCAAAACAGCGGCAGCTTCAGACGCGATTCGGCGACGTCGGATCGACGCAGCACCGGACAGGTCGAGGGGTGCTTCATGGCGTGCCAGGGCCGCGCCGTCGGGGGCGGCAACAAGTGAAGCGGTGCGAGACGTTCTTCGTTCATGTCCGTGCGATCCGGCCGAATTGGTGCGGGGCGACGAGTATCGGGCAAATAGGATTCGTTGGAAAAAGAAAAGCGTTCATCGCCAATTGGGAACGATCTCACCCCGATTGGCATTCTCGGCAGCCAACTTGGCGACCGGGACGATCCGGCGAAACTCCGACGCATCGCCTCGGATCGACGCGTTGATCAGCAATAGTCCCAATCGCAGCTGTTCGCGTTTGCGGAGCGGCGCTTCGGTCACACCGTCGACCAAGCTTGCCGCCGTGCCGCGAAGAAAAATCGAGACATTGCTGGTGGCATTGCCCAGGCATTCTCCCGCGTCACCCCCGACCACAATCGTTCCGTCCAAAGCGCCGACACCGACGTGATCGCCGACGTCGCCGCGAACGAAGATCTCGCCGCCTCGCATCGCCGCGCCGCAGTGATCGTCGGCCGAACCGTACACGGCCAAGGTTCCGCCGAGCATGGCGGTGCCGACGCCGACTCCGGCGTGGCCGTTGATCCGCACGATGCCGCTCCGCATGCCCTCCCCGACACCGTTGCCGACGTTGCCCGTCAAACGGACGGTCGCCCGGGCGTGGTGGGCAAAGGCGTAATCCCCCAGTTCACCCTGGGCCTCGATGCGGATCGGGTGATCGATCCGCATCAAACACGCGTGTTGTCCGGCCAGGCCGATCAGGCGAACGGTCGTTTCGGGTTCCTCGGAATCGTCCACCTCAAGGTCGTGAATCGCTTGACGGACCGATTCGACGGACCGTTTCGATAGATCGAATTCGATCGGCTGCATGCAAATCCTCTGAAGGGCGTCGTCAAAGCAGGATGCTACCTGTCATCTTAATCGCCACGCGTCCCGGGCGAATCGGTCGCCGCCACGTTTCCCAAGACGTCGCGGACGATTCGCTCCAATTTTGACCCCGCGAGTTGCCCGGCCGCCAAGACTTCCGCGTGGTCGGCGACCTGTGGCGCGTCGGGATTCGCGACGTTGCTGACCATGGAAACGGCGAGGACTTTCATGCCGTGCCGGGCCGCAGTGATCGCCTCGGGCACCGTGCTCATGCCGGCCAGGTCGGCTCCCAAGCGACGCATCATGCGATACTCGGCGCGGGTTTCGTAGTTCGGCCCCAGGGTCGCCAAGTACGTCCCGTGATGGACGACGAAACCGTGACGCAGGCCGGAGCGAACCGCCGCGTCGCCCAGAACCGGACAGTAAACTTCGTCTTGGCGAAACACGCCGACCGGTGCCGGCGACGTCACGTGGCCGTCGGGGCCGCCGCCGAGCCAGTCGATGTGATCGCGAATCACGACCAAATCGCCGACCGAGAAATCGGGATTCAATCCGCCGGCCGCGTTGCTGACGATCAAGGTCGTGGCCCCCAGAGCCGACATCGTTGCAACGGGCAGCGCCACCTGAGCACGCGAATGGCCTTCGTAGCGATGCAGGCGGCCGGCCATCGCGACCACACGCTCGCCTTGCAAATTCCCCAAGATCAATTCGCCGCGATGCCCGCCGGCGGTCGACGCGGCGAACCCAGGAATGTCCGCGAAGGGGATCGTCAACACGCGGTCGATGCGATCGGCGATGCCGCCCAGGCCGCTGCCCAAAATGATCGCGACTTTGGGAACGAAATCCGTTTCGGTTCGGATGAACTGGTGGGCATCCACGATGCTAAGCCAACCGTGTCTGGCCGGCTTCGGCGACGATGCCGCGGACGATCGTTCGCAGGTCGGGCTCGGCACGCCTCGCCGTAGCAATGATTTCTTCGACGTTGGCGGGCTTCAAAGCGTCGGGCAGACACATGTCCGTGACGACGCTCAGGCCGATCACCTTGAGACCACAATGAACCGCGACGATCGTCTCCGGCACGGTGCTCATCCCGACAACATCCGCGCCGATGGTTCGCAAGAAGCGATACTCCGCCCGCGTTTCCAAATTCGGCCCGGCGACGGCGACAAAAACCCCTTTGTGGGGATAGATGCCTTCGCGACGCGCCACGGCCAGCGTGCGATCGATCCATTGCTGATCGTAAGGCTCGCACATGTCGGGAAATCGTGGTCCCAATCGATCATCGTTCACCCCGATCAGCGGATTGTCGCCGATCAAATTGATCTGATCCTCGATGACCATGATGTCGCCGCCGGCGTAGTGCGGATTCAAACCGCCGCAAGCGTTGCTGACGACCATCAACTCCGCGCCCAGAGCTTCGAACACGCGGACCGGCAGCGTGATCTGCTTCAGCGGGTAGCCTTCGTAGAAATGAAAACGGCCCTCCATGGCCAGAACGGGAACGCCACCGAGCGTGCCGCAGACGAGACGTCCGGCATGGCTGGTGGCCGTCGAAGTCGGGAAATGAGGAATATCGCCGTAGCTGATCGTCGCCGACACGTCGATGTCGCCGACCAAGCCGCCCAAGCCTGTGCCCAAGATGATTCCGACGCGGGGCGTTTCGTCAAACTGACCACGGATGAACTCGCAGGCGTCCTGAATCTTGTCGTAAAGGTCGAGCATAAAACTGAGCGGTTCGCCGTTCCGGGAAAGGAATCAAACAGGACGCCTCGGGGTCGGTCGACGTCGGGCAGCAGTAGAGCACAGCGGACGCCGTGATAAAAGGCGACCGAGACCGTACGCCGCGACGTCGCTTCCGTGTTATTCTGGCCCGCCAAACCGAAACCACGTCGACCGATAGCCGCCGCCATTGTTCGATCCACCCGATGGAGAAATCGCCATGAGGCCGTTCCTTATCGCATGGCTTTTCCTTGCAAACACCGTGATCGCGCAGCAGCCTCCCTACGACGTGGCTCCCGAGGTCCGTCCGCCTTATTACCGCGTGCGATATGAAGGTTCCGCCGGCGCGGGACGATTAAAATTCCCCGTTCGCTACACCGTCGGGATTCCGCCGCAAACTCGATCGCTCCGCGGCGTCGTCGTTCACCAACACGGATGCGGCGAAGGTTCCTGTCAATCGGGCCTGACCGGTGCGTTCGATTTGCACTGGCAAGCGTTGGCAAGGAAACACGACTGCGCCTTGTTGGCCGCATCTTACGAGCAACCGCAAGATGCCGATTGCCAGCTTTGGTGCGATCCCCGCAACGGATCCGACACGGCGGATCGGCTCGCGCTTTCGAATCTCGGCGAAGCGTCCGGGCATTCCGAATTGTCCTCGGTGCCTTGGGCGTTGTGGGGACACAGCGGTGGAGCGACTTGGGTCGGCTCGATGACGCTCTTGCACCCCGATCGCGTCCACGACGGCAAATTGACGTGGCAGGCACAAGCCGATCCGGAAAGCGGAATCGCGTCCTTCCTTATCGAGCGTGACGGTCAACCGATCGCGACCGTGCCCGCAAAGCCGAACAATCCGTTCGGACGCCCCGTCTTTCAGGGCCTGCAGTACAGCGACACGCCGACGCAACCGCTGAGCTTGATGGAGTTTTTCGATTCCTCCGCGGCACCCGGCCGAGTTTACGACTATCGCGTGATCGCGGTGAACACGGCCGGGTTGAAATCGTTGTAAGTTTCGTCCGATTTCTGTCGATCCTCTCGCGTCGCACATGCACCGATCATCCCTGCGGCCTGCCTCACTTGTTTACGCGGAATCCTGATGACCACGCCGTCGCCCGACGTCTTCGAAAAGCTAGCCGCGTTCTATTTGGGTCGTCACTACGACTTGGAATCGGCCGCAATGACCGACGACTTGTTGATGTACGACGCGAAAGATTTATGCACGCACGCGATGTGTGTCGGGATGACGGGCAGCGGAAAGACAGGGCTCTGCTTGACGTTGTTAGAAGAAGCCGCGATCGACGGAATCCCGGCGATCTGCGTCGATCCCAAAGGCGATCTGGCCAACTTGTTACTCACGTTTCCCGATCTGAAACCGGACGACTTCAAGCCCTGGTTGGAACAGGGCGAAGCGACACGGAAAGGCAAAACGCTGGACGAATTGGCCGACGACAAGGCAACCCTGTGGCGAGAAGGTTTGGGATCTTGGGGCATCACGCCGGACCGCATCGCCAAACTGAAGTCGTCCGTCGAAGTCGCGATCTACACGCCGGGCAGCAACATCGGATTGCCACTGACCGTGCTGAAGAGTTTCGACGCACCGCCGCCCGAGGCACGCGACGACCAGGAATCGATGGCCGAGCGGGTCACCGGATCGGTCAGCGGCTTGTTGACGTTGATGGGAATCGATGCCGACCCGATCGTCTCGCCCGAACACATCCTGATTTCGTCGGTGCTCCGTCACGAGTGGCAAGCAGGCCGCGACGTCGGCATCGGACAACTGATCCGTCTGATCCAGTCGCCGCCGATCCGCCGAATCGGCGTCATCGATTTGGATTCCTTCATGTCGCCGGCCGATCGGGGCAAGCTGGCGATGCGATTGAACAACCTGCTCGCTTCGCCCTCGTTCGCGTCGTGGTTGGACGGCGAGGCGTTGTCGATCAAAAACCTGTTGCACACCCCCGAGGGCAAACCACGCTTAACGATTCTTTCGATCGCTCATTTGAACGACAGCGAAAGGATGTTTTTTGTCACGATCTTGTTGAACGAGCTGTTGGCATGGATGCGGACCCAGAGGGGAACCAGTTCGCTGCGAGCGATGTTCTACATGGACGAAGTCGCCGGCTACTTTCCGCCGGTGTCGATGCCGCCGTCCAAGCCGCCGATGTTGACGTTGTTGAAACAAGCCCGCGCGTTCGGACTGGGCATCACGTTGGCGACGCAAAACCCCGTCGACCTCGATTACAAGGGGCTGTCCAACATCGGCACGTGGTTCCTGGGGCGGCTGCAAACCGAACGGGACAAGGCCCGCGTTTTGGAAGGCTTGGAAGGCTCCGCGGGTCAGGCCGGTCAAGCGTTCGACCGCGGCAAGATGGAACAAGTCTTGGCGGGACTGGGCAGCCGTGTGTTCCTGATGAACAACGTTCACGACGGTTTTCCCGTGGTCTTTCAAACCCGCTGGGCGATGTCGTTCTTGGCCGGCCCGCTGGCCCGCGGCCAGATCAGCGACTTGATGGCCGATCGGAAAGCACATCGTGAGCAAAAACGCCAGGCCGCCGGCGAATCCGAAGAAACCACGGCGCTGCGACCCAAGCGACCGGTGGCGCCGGCCGGCATCGACGAGCTCTTCTTGGTCGCCGACGTCCGCGCGGCGAAAGACAGCCGGCTGGTTTACCGCCCGGCCTTGTTGGGCGAAGGCACGATGCGTTTTTCCAAAGCCAGTTTGGACCTGGAGCACTGGGTCGACACCCGACGGTTGGTGCGTTGCGACCGCGGGTTTCCGCAAGACTTGTGGGAGGACAGCGAACCGCTTCCCGAATCGGCCGAACTGGTGAAGGAACCCGAGGAAGGATTCACGTTCAAGGACTTGCCCGACGAGATGCTCGGCAAGGCCAAGTATCGATCCTTCGCATCGCAGTTGAAGGATTACATGTACCGACATTGCTCACTCACGCTGTATCGCAGCGTCCTGCTGGACGAATACGCCAAGGACGCGACCACCCGAGGCGAAGCGGTTGCCTATTTCCAGCACCGTTTCCACGAAGAGAAAGATCGACTGGAAGAAAAACTGCGCGACAAAATCCAGTCCAAAATCAAGACGTTGGAAGGCAAACTCGAATCCGCTCAAGAGCGGATCGATCGCGAAGCGGCTCAGAGCTCGACGTCGATGATGTCGGCCGCGGCCACCTTGGGGCAGTCGATCCTGGGCTCGTTCTTGGGTGGTCGCCGAACGGGCATGTCGACCGTGATTCGCAGCGCCGCCCGGGCCAATCAGCAACGCGATGACGTCAAACGCGCCGAGCAGGCGATGGATCTACTGCGTGACGACATCCACGCGTTGGAAGAAAGCCTGCGGGCGGACATCGATCAGCTCAACGAGACCTACGACACGGATCACATCGAACTGGACACGTCCGAAATCCCGCCACGCAAAGGCGACTTGAAAGCCCAGACGCCGTCGATCGTGTGGGTGCCGTGGGAGATCGATCCCGACGGCATCGCGACGCCGCTGTACCTTGTCGCCGAGTAAAACAAAGCCGGTGGTGAACAAATGACTATAAGTGGACAATGAAGCCTTCCAGAGGTTGCGATTTTGCGTCTGGACGACTTCGCTTTTTCCTATGTCAAGTTCGCTCTGTTCAGGTAACATCGAACTTCTCGTAGCCGTCGAAATCAATTGGTTCTTGGGTAGGAACTTCAAGGGACCAAACTCGACGAATCAGAACTCAGGTGAGGTCGTGACTCAAGAAACCGATTCCGGCGACGATCTTCGGACGGATGCATGGCGCGGCGGCGCTTTCGCGACGACGCGGACTGATATTCACTCTTCCGATCGACCGGCCGAAGTTTTCGCGGGGAGCACCGCCGGAGACATCGATGTCGGGCCGGGGACGCGAATCGGGGACTTCGAGGTCGTCCAAGAATTGGGCTGCGGCGGGATGGGCTTTGTCGTCAAAGCCGTCGATACGGTTTTGGATCGTCCCGTGGCGATCAAAATCATTGCTCCCAGTATCGCTTGGAACGAAGAAATGGTTCAGCGATTCATCCGCGAAGCCCGCGCGATGGCATCGATCGACCACCCCGCCGTGATGCAGATTCTGCACTGGGGACGGCACCAAAACTTGCCGTACTTTGTGATGCCTTACACGCAGGGGCGGACGTTGCACCAGCTGCGACGCAGCTGTGAGACGCTCGACGCCGCCTATCTGATTGCGGTCGCCAAGCGTGTCGCCGCGGCGATGTCGGCGGTTCACGAAGCCGGTTTGATTCACCGCGATCTGAAACCGTCGAACATCTGGATCGAAGACGCGACCGGGGCGGTGAAGATTTTGGATTTCGGCCTGGTTCGAACGACTCCGGAAATCAACGAAGCCGTCGGCCACCTGACCCAGGTCGGCATGTTCACCGGGACCCCTGGGTTCATGGCACCCGAACAGGTCACCGGCGAAGCGGTCACGTCGCGGACCGATTTGTTTTCTTTCGGCGCGACGTTGTACGCGGCCGTCACCGGCGATCCGCCGTTCGTCGGCAAGACGCCCAACACGGCGGCCATCGCGACGGCATCGCTGCCTTTTCCTCGGCTGACCGAATCACGCCATCGCATCCCTTGTGAATTGATCGATTTGATCCACCAGTGCCTGAACAAGAATCCCGACGACCGCCCCGACTCGGCGGCCGAAGTGCTGGCCAGGCTGGAGCAGATCGATTTGAATCGGTCGGCCCCGCGCGAATCGCGTTCCGGCTGGGTGGCGGTCACGGCGCTAGCCTTTTTGGTTCTGACGGCCGCCTGGGCGGTTCAAGCCTCCTGGCGAACGTTCTCTGCCCCGGCCGAATCGAACGTGGCCGGCTGGTCGACCGCGAAGGCGACCGATTCCGGGGCCGCATCGGACACAACCGCCGAGGCGATGACGGCGGCGAAATCGATCGCGGCAGTGGACGACGACGGCGATCCGTTGTCCCGGTTATCGGCTGACCAACGAGCCGCCTTGGCCGGGCGACCGACGGCCATCAAGATTCTCCGCGAGATCGCGGACACGGAAGCGAAACGAAGCATTCCCGGCGATGATGCGATTCTGACCCCGCTGATCCTCGGCTTGAACCGATCCCGCGACCCGACCTTGCGAAGCGACTTGATCCATCTTGCCCCCGGCTTCCTCCGTGTGAAACTGGTGATGTCGATGCTGGACCAGAAGCTTTCGCCCGGCGGTTCCGCCGCCGTCGTCCAGATGCTCGGCGGTTACGAAGCCGCCTTCACCTCGGCGATCGATTCGGACCAAGCCTTGGAACGACTCGAGAAGAAACTCAGCCGACTGGTCGAACGGTGTCCGGATGCCGAGTTGGTGTCGAGTTGCCGATGGCTGATGGCAAAACTCGGACGAGGCAACTTTGTCCGCCGGCTACCCGACCTGTCGGATGTTCCTCGGCATCCGACGACGGCGAGGTGGTTCCAGCCGATCGCCGGGCCCCAGATGGTGATGATTCCCGAACCCGGGCGAGTGACCTTGGGTTCGCTGCCGAACGAACCGGGGCGAAGCATTTCCCCGAAACAGCTGGAAGATTTACGGACGGCGGTGATCGATTATTCGTTGGCGGTTTCGGTGACGGAAATCACCGTCGGCGAACTTCGTCGCGTCTTGCCCGAGGCGGTTCGTGAAAACAAAGACGCCCAAGACGCTTTGCCGGTCCGCGGCATCAGTTGGTGCGAAGCGGCGGAGTACTGCAATCGTTTGAGTGAACAGATCGGATTGCCTTCCGACGAGGCTTGTTATCACACGTACCTGAGCAACGGACGATGGCTGGGCGAAGAAAAACCTGATGCACTTCAGCGACTGGGATATCGCCTGCCCGGCGACGACGAATGGGAATTTTTGTGCCGCGCCGGTTCCGGCACGCCGAGGCACTTCGGCAAAGACTCGGTTTGGCTGGACCGGTACGCGGTCGTCGGTGACGGGAAAGATTCGGATGAAGCCACCTTGAGCGTCGTGGGCACTCGCAAGCCGAACGCTTTCGGGCTGTTCGACACGCTGGGGAACATTTCCGAGTGGACGAACGACCGCTATTGGATCGACGCGATTCGCCATCGTCGCGTCCGTGGCGGTTCCGTGTTCACCGCGCACGACGGCGTCCGCGCCGCAGCACGCTACAACATCAATGAACGGATGTGGCCGCCCCATAACCGGATCGGTTTTCGCGTCGTGCGGACGTTGCCCTAAAGAAGTGTCTCGTCCGGCCGGCGGTCGACGGCGTCGTCGAGCAAACTTTGTCGCGTTTCGTCCGCCAAGAAAAACGAACCGCAGACCACGATCACCCCGCCCGGACCGGCAAGGCCTCGCGCCGTCGCCAAGGCGCCGAGCGGTCGGTCTTCGGTGCGGATCAGCGAAAAAACTCGGGCGTCGACTTGTCGTTTCAGCTCGTCGACGTCCAAGTAACGCGGGTTGCCGTGAAAACGCGTCAACACGATTCGATCACTAAGGGCCGCCAGCAGACGCAGCATCACTCGGGAATCCTTGTCCCGGCTGGCTCCGAAGACGATTACGATCCGCCGCGGCGTTTCACTGTTCGGGCCGTATCGTCGAAGCATCGCTTGGGTCAACGCTCCGATCGAATCCTCGTTGTGGGCGGTGTCGATGATCGCGGTTTGTCCGTCGGCCAACTCGACGCGTTCGATGCGTCCCATCAGATCCAGTTCGGCCAACGCGGCGACCGCTTTCGTGCGATCGATCGGCCTGCCGCCGATCGGCCCCAGTCGTCCGATCGCCTCGACGGCCAGCGCGGCGTTGATCGCCTGATGCGTGCCCTCGGCGGCCAAGTCGAAGGTCAGTTCCGCGGTGCCGTTTTGCCCCACGTTCCCCTGCGGACCGATGATCGTCACGCGGCTGCCCCAGTCCGGACGGGGGCGGCAACGAAGCTCAAAGTCGCGTCCGATCTCTCGCATCGGTGCTCCGGTCCGTTCGGCGACGCGACGAATCACACCGGCCGCGTCCTCGCCGACGGGCGAACCGTCGGTGTGACGGACGCCGCTGATGACCGGGACGCCGGGCTTGAGGATGCCGGCTTTTTCGCCCGCGATTTCCGCCAGCGTGTCGCCCAGCACCATTTGATGATCCAGTCCGATGCTGGTGATCAGCGTCAGCGTCGGCTGCACGACGTTGGTGCTGTCCAGACGGCCGCCCAGGCCGACTTCCAGCACCTGAACGTCGCACCGGGCACTGCGAAAATGGGCCAGGGCGATCGCGGTGGTCAATTCAAAGAACGACGGACACCCGACATCGGCCATCGCCGCGCAGATCGGCCGCATGCGGTCGACCCATTGGATCAGTTCGCGACGCGGGCAAGCCACACCGTCGACCCGGAACCGTTCCTCCAGATCATGAACATGCGGCGACGTGTAAAGTCCCGTACGGATCCCGGCGGCGGACAACATCGCCGCGATCATCGTCGCCGTCGAACCTTTGCCCTTGGTGCCGGCCAAGTGGATGGTGGGAATCGGCGGCCGATGGTCCGGCCGGTCGGGGGAGTGCAGCAAGTCACCCAGCTCCAGCCGCCGCAACAGTTCGCGCATCCGGTCCAGCCGAAAACGATACTTCTCCCGAGGCCCGGCCAGTTTTTCGTAGTTGATCAAGCCGTACAGGAACTCGATCGCTTCCCCGTAGCGATCGTCGCCCGAAAAGCCCGTCGGCATCCCGGGCGGTTCGGCGGCGTCGGGAGGCACAGAGAGGTTGTCCACGGCGAAGCAAACCGGCGAAGCGAGGGAAAGAGCGGAGGCGTGATGATTCTATCCAGAACCGGCGACGAAACGTCGCCCGGCGACTGAACCGGTCGCGACTCGTTTGCGTAGCTGTGCGTGAAGTCTATTTTGTAAGGCTATTCTCTCCCGCTTTCCATCCGCATCCCCACTTCTCTCGGAAACCTCGCTCGTGGCAAATGATGTAACGGCGGTCGCCGAATCCAGCCCAGATTCCCAGCCCCTCACCAGCCCCCCCGACGCCACGACGGACTCCGGCGTCGTCATCGAAACGCGGAACCTCAGCAAGGTTTACCGCGATTTTTGGGGCCGCAGGAAAGTCAACGCCCTGAAATCGCTGGACATCGAAGTCCGCAAAGGCGAGATTTTTGGACTGCTGGGTCCCAACGGCAGCGGAAAATCGACGACGATCAAGCTGATCCTGGGACTGTTGTTCCCCAGCAGCGGTCGCGTCCTCGTGTTCGACAAAGACGCCTCGGAAACGCAGAAGAACGAACGGATCGGCTATCTGCCCGAGGAATCCTACCTGTATAAATTCTTGACCGCCGAAGAGACGCTGGATTTTTACGGCCGGCTGTTCAACATGTCCGGCGCCGATCGTAAACGTCGCGTCGCCGAGCTGATCCAGATGGTCGGGCTGTCCGGGGCCAAGCACCGCCAACTCCGCGAATACAGCAAAGGGATGACCCGCCGCGTCGGTCTGGCCCAGGCCTTGATCAATGACCCCGATCTGATCCTGCTGGACGAACCGACGACGGGTTTGGATCCGATCGGCACGCGGGAGATGAAGGACCTGATCCTGGGACTTCGCGACCAAGGCAAAACGGTCTTGCTATGCAGCCACCAACTCGCCGACGTCCAAGACGTTTGTGACCGCGTCGCGATTCTCCACCAAGGCGAACTCAAGGAACTCGGCCGCGTCTCGGATCTGTTGAAGGTCCAAGACGTCACCGAGGTCCACGCCAGCGGTTTGTCCGACGAGGCGAAAAACGAGATCGCCGACGTCATCCGACGACACGGCGGCGAAGTCAAGTCGATCGACAACCCGACCGCGACGATGGAAGACTTGTTCCTGAACATCGTCCGCGAAAGCGAAGCCCGCCCGGGTGCCCGCCGCGTGTCCAGCCACCCCGACGAACCGGCCCCTGGCGGCCACGACGGCGACGCGTCCGGCGACGAGACACCCGGTAACGATTCGGCGGGAGCGTAACGAATGAATCTTCAACCGGAAGACTTCTGGTCGTTCTACGAGTGGCTGCTTCGCCCCGAAGCTTTTTTGGAAAGCGCGCTGCTGCAAGGCGTCGTGTTGATCGTGCTGTCGATCGTCGTGGGCTTGGTCTTCGGCTACGTCATTTCGGCGGCCCGCTACGGGCCCTCGGAAGGCTTTTACGCGGTCGCCCGCGCCGTCCGCGACCTGTTGCGATTCGACCTGCCGGGAACCCGGCTGCGTCGCGTCATGGCCCTGGCACGCTTGGCGTTCAAGGAGGCGATCCGTCGCAAAGTTCTGTTCGTGATCGGCCTGTTCGTCGTCGGACTGTTGCTCGCCGGTTGGTTCTTGGATCCCAACAGTAGCGACCCCGCACGACTTTACATCAGTTTCGTTTTGACCGGTACGAACTACTTGGTGCTGGCTTTGGCGTTGTTCATCAGCGCGTTCAGCTTGCCGTCGGACATCGAGAGCAAGCGGATCTACACGATCGTGACCAAACCCGTGCGGGCGACTGAAATCGTACTCGGACGCATGCTGGGCTTCATCGGCGTGGGCACGATGATTTTAGTCCCGATGGGCTTGGTCAGCTACGTTTTCGTCACGCGGGGACTGCGACACACCCACGTCGAAGTCGCCGACGTCCGTGAAGTCGGCGATCAGCTCCAAGGCGAAACCGACTACGTCCGTTCACACTCGCACGAGTTCACCGTCGACGCCGAAGGGCAGGGCATCACGGACGTCGTCCGCGGACACCGACACGCCGTGGTCCGAAACGCCGACGGCGGGTTTACCATCGGACCTCCCGAAGGCAACCTGCGTGCCCGCATCCCGGACTACGGCGACGTCGTGTTCTATGATCGTCGTGGAGAAGAGAAAGAAGTCGGCTTGAACGTCGGCGACGAAGAACTGTCCGGAGGCTTTCGCAGCAGCGGGATCTCCCGCGTGATCGGCGTGACCCGCGGACCGAAGAAACTGGAGCACGGCTACGTCGAAGGCGGAACGCTGTGTGCCGCCGTGTTCACGTTCGACGACGTCACCCCCGAGCGGTTTCCCGATGGCATCCCGCTGGATTTGACGATCCGTGCCTTCCGAACGCACAAAGGCGACATCGAATCGACGCTGCGTGGATCGCTGGCGCTGAAGCATCCCGGCAAAGACATCGAAACCAATCCGATCGTCTTCGAAGTCAACGAATACGAGGTCGACGAGCGTCTGCTGGAACTGGAGCGAGAGGGCAGCGACGGCGACGAAACACGCACCTTGAACGTCTTTGAAGACTTGGTCGACGAAGACGGCCGTTTGCAAGTCGTCATCCGCTGCGTCGATCGAGGCCAGTACCTGGGCGTGACGAAGTCGTCGGTCTACCTGCGTCCGGGCGAGAGCAGTTTCCGCTGGAATCTGACCAAAGCGTACATTTCGATCTGGTTGCAAATGACCATGGTGATCGCATTCGGTGTCATGTTCAGCACGTTCCTCAGCGGCCCGGTGGCGATGATCGCGACCGCCGTTTGTGTGTTGCTCGGATTTTCTGCCGAACAAATCTATGACACGCGACACTACTTAGATGAAGGGATCGACCGTGGCGGCGGGCCGATCGAATCGGTCGTCCGCCTGCTGAGGCAAGATTCGGTGACCACGGAGTTGGACGTCGACGCGCTCGCCAGCAAGGTGATCAAAACGGCCGACGCGGGCATCGTTTACTCGCTCGACGCGGTGGCCACGGCACTGCCCAACCTTCCCAAGATGGTCAGCACGTCGGAATTTGCGGCTTCGGGATTCGATATTTTAGGAGCCTTGTTGGCGCGGCACGCCGCGGCGACGCTCGGTTATTGTCTTTTGGCGTTCTTGGTCAGTTACTTCTTTTTAAAATCGCGTGAGATTGCGGCATGAACTTGAAATCCGCTTTTGGACGCAAAATCGTTTACTTGGGCGTGCTGGTCGCCATGCTGGTGCCGTTGTTCCTGCTGGGACAACCGGCGGCCGGCATAGGTGATTCGGGCGGCCAATTGGCCGAGATGCGTAATCGTTTCAATATCGCCGAAAGTGACCTGGGCGAAATCAGTCCGGCCAGTGAAACGATGAAACTGGCATCGCTCGGCTTACGCGGTGTGGCGGCCACGTTGCTTTGGAATAAAGCCCACGACTTCGGCGTTCGCCACGAATGGGATCGCTTGAAAGCGACGCTCAACAACATCGCTTTGCTGCAACCACACTTCGACCGCGTCTGGGAATTCCAAGCCTGGAACTTGGCGTACAACGTTTCCAGCGAGTTCGACGACTACCGCCAGCGTTATCACATGGTCGGCGAAGGCACGGACTACCTGACCCGTGGCGTCCGCCAGAACCGCAAAGCGTCTCGATTGGTCTGGTACACCGGATGGTTCTACGGACAAAAGCTGGGCATGTCGGATGAGAAGAAACAGTTCCGGGAACTGTTCGCCGAAGACGACGTCGCTCACGAGGACTTGTTGGAGGAGGGCATCGCCGTGGACAGCCCCGAAGCCCTCGGTCCGCTGGGCAATCCCGACAACTGGTTGGTCGGACGACTGTGGCTCAATCGCGGCTACGACTTGGTCGACTCCGGCGTGAAGATTCGCCGCCAAACCCCCATCAATTTCTTCGAAACCGGCCCCAAATGGCGTTTCAAGCACGCCGAGGCGATCGAACAAGAAGGCGTGTTGGACGAACGTGCCCAAAACGCTTGGGAATTGGCATCCGAGGACTGGGCAGGCCTGGGAAATCGCAGCATCCCGGTCACGGCTCCGTTCACGATCAAGCTGGATCAGATGGATGAACTGGTGCGGCAGAAAGAGGAGAAAGACGAGCAGTTCAGGGAACTGGTCGACGATGCCACCGAACAAGTCATCCAGGAATTGGTCGCCAGCTTGCCCGAAGACCAACGCAACGTCATGGACGTCCCCGATGAACAACTGACCCCCCAGCAGCAAGCCAAGAAACGAACGGCCATCGCCGTGACGAGGCCGACCCGTGCCGCCGTCGCGCGGGCGACCGATCCGGCTGTTCGCTTGCGGGCGATCACCCTGGCCGGTGAAATCGAAGACCTGGAGGCTCGCATCAACAAGACCAACGGCTATCGAAAACAAATCAACTATCCGTACTGGAAAACGCTAGCGATCGCGGAACAGGAAGAACGCACCGTGCGGGCACGCCGGCTGATCTTCGAAGCCGAAAAGGCCAACGCGGACGCCGAACTGGACAAAGCGATCGCCCTGTATGAAGAAGCCTTCGAGATTTGGGCCGAGATTTTTGACGACTACCCGATCTTGATCATCGACGACACCGCCGAAGACCTGCGGGATTCGATCGGACGCTACGCCGCAGTCATCGACAGCAACGAATTCGATGACGATTTCCCGCTCAAGACCTTCATCGAAATCATGGGCGGCGACGGACCGCCGGATCCGGAGGTTTACGAGATGGTGCGGGAAACCCAGAAAGAGAAGCTGGAACAACGCCGTCGCGAACGGGAAGCCGAGGAAAAACGACTAGCCGAAGAAGCGGAAGCGCAAGCCGCGAAGAAGAAAGCCGCGGAAGAGAAAGCTGCGGAAGAGAAAGCTGCGGCGGAGAAAGCCGCGGCGGAGAAAGCCGCGGAAGAAAAGGCTGCCGAAATGCGGGCGGCTGACGACGCCGATGCGGGCGACTCAGAACCGGGCGACTCAGAAGCGGGCGATTCGGAGCCCGGCGTCGAGGAAAAAGAGACCGACGGTGACGGATCCGCCGACGACGCGGGAGAACTGGAAGAAGTCGGAGAAGTCACACCGGCAGGCGAAGACGCTTCGCCGTAGCCCCACCCGGAGTCAGCCCTTGGACAGTTGGCTGGTGACGTGCTCGATCGGGATCGGGATGCCTCGCAGGACGCCTTGCAGCACCAATTTATCTTTGACGACGCCTTGGAATCGGGCCACGATCATCCGGCCCCGACGGGCTTTTTCCAGCACCACCATCAAGACCAACCGGTCACCCGGGGTGACGACGCCTCGGAATCGGACTTCATCGACGCCGCCGAAGCCGACCATGGCCGCCCCCAGCAAGTCGTGCTTCTGCGTGAAATAGCTGGAAAGTTGGGCAACCGCTTCCAGCATGATCACGCCGGGCATCAGCGGCATGCCGGGCATGTGACCGCGGACCCAGAACTCGTCCTCGGTGACATCTTTGTACGCCGCACAAGCGTTGCGGTCATGATCTTCGTGCAGGATCGCCGTCAACTGCTCCATCTCGTGCCGCTGCGGGTTGAGCGCCCGGATCGCTTCGATATCGGCGATCGGGTTGTCAAAGTCCAGCAGGGACAGATCGACAATGAATTCTTCTTTCACGCTATGGTTTCTCTCGCTGCGCTGCGGCGCCCGGCCCACGTCATCGCGGCCGGCAAAACGAAGCCTCGGTTCAAGTTTTGATCTTTCGACGCTTGGCTTTGCGTGCTTTGGCGCTGGCGGGACGTCGGCCGTGGTTGGCCTTTTTGATTTTGTGGTGCGGCTTGGCCATGGGAAACCCGATCGGGGAAAGGGATGCGGAAAAGGGAGGGGGGTCGACGTGGTGACCCGCGTCGCCACGTCCATCTAAAGCGGACGTGCGACTTTGTCAAAGCCAGACCCTAGCAAAAAAAGTGCCCGGACGGAAGCCATCTCGCCAACGGCCGAATCATCGCCAGTAGCGTACCGCGGCCGAATCGTATCTCGATCGGCCCGAATCCCGCGGTCGGCCCGAAGCTTGCGGCTGATCCGAAGCCTGCGGACGGCGGGGATCGTCGATCGGCCGGCCGCCACGTGCCATCCGCTGCTCGGGTTGCGGATGGGCGGACGAATAGGTGCTGCGGCTTTGCACCGAGGGCGGGGCGTTGATCGAATCGACGGCCGTGGCACCGGGTCCGCCGGCGGCCGCCGCCAGCGAAAGCGGCGTGGCCCCGCGGGCGGTCGACGGTGCCGCCGCGGCGATTTTCGGGGCCGTGTCGTTTCGCGCCGCGTCTTTCGGTTCGTCGGCGGTGCGGTCGCGATTACGCGAATACCAATTCTGCCCGTGTACGGCCGTCGCGGAATCAGTTGCCGCCAAACGGATCGACGGCGGATCGGCCGAAGCCCCCGCGGCCGAAGCCCCTGCGGCCGAAGCCTGGGCGATCGAAGCGTCCGTGGGACGGTTCGGTTGCGTCGCTTTGACGTACTTGTCGACCGGTCCGCTGCCCGACGCCACCCACGCGACCCAGTGTTCCTGCAATTCGCCCAACGATTCGTAGCCGTAGTGTTTGCGAATATTCTGGGTCCACGACGGACGTTGCATGTCCATGTAGTCTCCCAAGAATTCGACGAACGTGCGGGCGTCCTTTTGTTCGATCAGAAAGCGGACGACCGAGTAGCCTTGGGCATACATCGGCAAGATGTCCGGCGGATATTCCGTCAGCAGGAACAGCTTGTTCATCGCGATCCCGCGACGCGTGTTCAGGAACTCGCGTAACTTGACTTCGTGTTTGTTTTTCTCATCCGGGTGTTCCACCGTGGTGCAGATGCCTTCGTCGGCCCAACGCGGAATCGGCCGCCCGAAGTGGCTGGCCAATACGGTGTGCGTGATTTCATGCGGCAAGACGCTGTCCATGATCCGCTGCGGTGTGCCGATGACTTCCATGTTGAAGTCACGGACCGGGGCCTGCTGGTACGTGGTCACCCCCTGGGCAGGATAGTTTCCCGCCCGCACGGAGATGCGGCACTTTCCGGACCAAGGGGGCAGCGGTTGGCCGAGCCAATGCATGGCCAACTCGTGGCGATACTTTTCCGCCGCGGTGGCGACCGCCTTGGCCATTTCGGGCGTCGCCGCGTCGACCAAAAAATGCTGCGTGGCGACGCCCACGGCACCCGCGGAGGTCGCGACGAAAATCAGCCAGCCTCCGAGGAGGCTGGCAAGGGTCCGGCGAACAATGCACCGTCGGTGCTCAACGAGTAGGGCATCCATGCCGCAGTCACTCCATCCTGGAATCACGGGATTTCGGTCGCGAGGTTCAGCGAATCACCCCGAGCCGTCGACGTCGTGTCGGCCGGCCGAGTCGCTGACTTGAGCCGAAGTGTAGAAGAATCGTCCGCCGCGCCGATAGGCAGATCCGGGCCGGCAAAAACCGATCAATTGTCCTACGAGCGGCCCGTCGCCGCGAAATAACTTTCGGCCGACCGGCCGGCCAAGTAGGCTCGTCCCCAAATCAACATCCCGATCTTGATGACCGCCCAGATCAGCCAAAACGCCAGACCGACCCACATGAAAAAGCTGGTCATTTGGGCGAGACCCGGCCCGCCTTGCTCGGCCTCGTCGAGATACTTCTTCATGATCGGCACGTTCTGGATCTGCATCGCAAGCCCGAAACCGCCCCGGGCGATTTCCAACACGATCGCCGCCAGGAACGTCCGTCGCAGCAGCGTCCGCGACCACGGTTTGGTCATCATCAGTCCGATGCCGCCGACCGCCAAAGCCGACGAGACCGCCGCGGCACACAGCAGCAACAAGACGTTGGGGATTAAGAAACGCCGACCGACTTCTTGCAATTCCGCCTGCATTTGCATTTGCGTTTCATTGCCTTGGGCGTTGACCATGGCTTGGATGTATTCACCGAACATCAATCCGACGGCAGCCATCGCCGCGTTGAACATCCCGAGAATGCCGAACAGCAAACCCAGCACCATGATGACCGTGATGCCCAGCGGCCGAATCGGCGGACCGACGTCGTTCGACCGGATCGGCGGAGACACGTATGCCTCTCGGATCGGATCGGCGGCCGTCGGTTCACCGAAAGCCGAATCACCGGGAGATCGATCGTCGCTATTCATTGCCGGGAACTCGCCACTAAGAATGCCTGCTGAATCTCCGCCACGTCGTGACCGCGACGGCGTAAGTCGAACGCCAAGGCCGTTGACTGACTGAGCAATACGATCATGCCGTACACCAGCAGCATCGCCGAGGTCGGCAG
Organism: uncultured Pirellulaceae bacterium; assembly: GCA_964453205.1. Taxonomy (GTDB): domain Bacteria; phylum Planctomycetota; class Planctomycetia; order Pirellulales; family Pirellulaceae; genus Crateriforma. The sequence continues at coordinate 18,830 of CAYVRC010000052.1, forward strand.
GCAATAGCAAGTCAACAACGTCGCCATCCCCGACCACAACGCGATCAAAATCCGACCACGGTGGCGAAACTGAATCGCCCAAATGCCGCCAAAGATGTTCGCCAAACCGACGGCAAGGACCGCCACGGCCAGCCCGCTGCCGACCATCGAAATGACCAACTCGGTCTCCGGCGGCATCGGGCGACCTCCGGGGTTGTTGGTCGCCGCTTCACGTAGGATTTCGGGCATCAGCCACGCGTAGATGCCGACGAAAATCGACATGGTCACGTCGAGCGAGCCTTGGACGATCATCAAAATACCAACGATCTGGACCTGCCGGACCATGGTTCCGGTGATCCCCAAGGGCAATTCGATCCGCCCCACGATCAACCGATCGGCCACCTCGGCCGTCGGTCGATAGGGGTTGTCGTCGATGTCGTCATCGCGGGGATCGGGATTCATGCCGAGAGTTTAGCGTGAGCGCGGCGCGGCGTCACATTCCGCACCACGCCGCGCGACGTTTCGATCGGCATCACCGGCGGATCGATCTTCTCGATCGCGCCGGTTTACAGCTCGATCGGCGTCGGTGGAGGCGGCGTCGCACCGGATGCCTTTGGGATCGGCGCGATTTCGACCTCGGGTTGGCCGGGCCACATCGATTCTTCCTCGGGCAACGCGAGCTCCGAGTCGGACGAAGGCTGCGGAATCGACTCGGCTGCTTCCCGCGACAGGCCTTCGCCGCCGATCAAGAGTTCGACGGGATCCGGCGGTGGCGAGGGCACGGATTGCGTCCGTTGGAAAGTCATCGTTTCGGCCTGCGGCACGCAGTAAGCCGTCGGGACGACGACGGGCTGTCGGAAGTGCCAAGGGAACAGGTGACCAGTTCGACAGCCCGCTGAAAGCGAAACCACCGAAACAAGTGCGACCACGAAAAGAAAGGCAGAGCGTGAGGTTTTGGGAAGGGTCATCGAGCATGCCTCCTGCATCGACCGTGCGGAAACATCCCTGTTCATTCGATGACGGCATCCTTGCCGCCCGCCGCGCGAATATCCGAACCCGCGCTCTGCATCCTCATCGACGAACGATCCACCGACGCGTCAACGTTTCGGCACCGAACAGGCGAAAGGAGATCCACTCGGCCCGAGTAAACCGCACCGGCAACTCAGCCGGCAAAAACCGATTCACCCGAGGCCGCCGCGTCACGCCCACCAACCGCCGTCATCGGTCACCGGGTCACACGGACACCGCATCGAATCGAGCGCCGATGCGACTTCGCCGATCGCCCAGTCGATATCGTCGACTTCCAAACGGTACTGCGGATATTTCCAACTCTTGGGCCACATCTGATGCGGCGCGGGCCAAGCCGACTCCGCCGTGACTCGCTGAATCCGCGCGATCAGACGTGGCCGAAGCACCCCGATCCAGTCGCTTTCGTCACTCGCGTTTCGAGCCGGCAGGTCGTCGCAGACCCACGGGACCGTCGGGACGACTTGCCGAGCGTCCACCGACGATGCTTCGGTGATTCCCCCGGCCGCGGTCTCGTGACCGGCAAAGCCCTTGGGAACATTGGCGATCACACCGATCTGATGCGGGGACCTTTCGATCGCAAACGTAGCGATTCCGTGCTCCGACGTCAGCCGATCACAGATCAGTCGCCGCAGCTCGTGATCTCCGCCGGCCAGCGCCAACGACGGTTGATCTTGTTCGACATGATCCGCCAAGTCCCTGATGGTCCAGCCGAATCGGGGATCGCGATAATGCGCCGCGACATCGCACGCCGGTTGCAGAACGAACCGACGTGCCGGGTAACGCGGATGGGGAACGACCAACAGGCTGTCCCCGCCGACCAAGTCGCCGTGCAAAACGACGTCCAAGTCGATGGACCTGGCATCCCACCGTCGATTGCGAAGCCGACCGAGACGCTGTTCGGTGACTTGCAAGAAATCCAAAATCTCCCGAGCCGACGCTTCGGTTTCGAACGCCGCGACCGCGTTCAGGAAAGGTTCCTGTCCACCGGGCCCGCCGATCGGCGGTGTTTGGAACAGTCGGCTCGCGGCAAAATCCTTCGCCAAACCGGAACGAGCGACTTGCCGCGCAGCGTCCGCCAACAGCGAAGCTCGCCGGCCGAGATTACTGCCGAAACTGATCAAACATTGCGCGGTCATGGGGCCACAAGTTTGCACACCGAGGCCCCGTTGCGAAAGGCATCGATGTTAGGAACCGGCCCGGATCGCGTCGATCAACGCGGCCGGCGCCTCGTGCGTGTAGGGAATCTCTTGGGACGATTTGTCCGCCAATCGTTTCAGTTGCACCCGGCCACCGCCCCATTCGGTCTCGCCGGCGATCACCGCGAAACGAAACCCCTGGGCGTCGGCGTACTTCAATTGCGCGCCGAGCTTTTTCGGCTCGTGAAAGACTTCGGTGCCGATCCCTGCGTCCCGCAGTTCCTTGGCGAGCTTCAGGTAATCGTCGCGGTGATTTTTGTCGAAGTAGGCCACCATCACCGGGGCCGCCTTGCCGGCCGTCGGCAACAAGTCCAACTGTTCCATCGCCGCCAACAAACGATCCAGCCCCAGCGACGCACCGATGCCCGGCAAGTGCTGCTTCGTGTACAGCCCCGCCAAGTTGTCGTAGCGGCCGCCGCTGCAAACGCTGCCGATCCCCGGCAGCGCGTCGAGCGTCGTTTCGAAAATCACGCCCGTGTAGTAGTCCAGCCCGCGGGCGATCGAAACGTCGATTCTCAGGCGATCGGGGCTCACGCCCGATGCCAATGCGCCGCGGTAAATGTTCGCCAAACGGTCGATACCGGCCGCGGCCGTCTCGTCGCCGCCGGTCAGGCCGGGTAGCGCCGCGAGCACCGATTCGGCGTCGCCGTCACAGTCCGCCAAACGCAAAACCGCGTCGGCTTGCGCGGCCGAAACGTCGGCCGCCGCCGTCATCTCAGCGACGACCTTTTCACGCCCGATTTTGGCCAGCTTGTCCAAGCAACGGAGCACCTCGACGGATTTTTCTTGCAGCCCCAAATGCGATAGCAGACCGGTCAAGATCTGGCGATTGTTGATGCTGATCGTGAACGCGTCAAAGCCGACCGCTTGCATCAACGAATCGATTACCGTGACCGCTTCGATATCGGCCAGCACCGACTCGGTCCCGATCGTGTCGAAGTCGCACTGGACGAATTCGCGGTAACGACCGGCTTGCGGATTTTCGCCCCGCCACACCGGCGCGATGTGATACCGCTTGAAAGGTGTTCCCAACGTCCCGATGTGCTGAGCGGCAAAACGAGCCAGGGGGACCGTCAGGTCGAAACGCATCGCGACGTCGCGGCCACCGTTGTCGCGAAAGCGATAGATTTGACGGTCAGTTTCATCGCTGCCTTTGCCGGTCAAGATTTCCAGATGTTCCAGCGTCGGCGTGTCGATCGGTGCGAAACCGAACGAGCGAAACACCGTCCGTGCGGTTTCCATCAGTTGCTCACGCGGAATCATCACCGCGGGCAAGTAGTCACGAAACCCTTTCAGGGTGCGCGCTTGAATCATCTCGGGTTCGCTTTATCGAATCGAAAGGGGGACGGATCGAAAGGGGACGTGGACCAACAGCGGGGTCCGGTGGCGGGTCGGAAAAGGTCGGCCGGGCCGTTCAAGCCAGCGGCAGCGACGTCGGCTTGCGACTTCGCAACGCATGGTGATCGGGCAAACTCGGGTCGGGAAACTGAGGCCCGAACATCGCGTCGGCGTACTCGTCGATCTGTTCAGGCGTTTCGAAATACTTTTCATAACACCAGTCGTCTTCGAATTCGCATTCGGCCGTCGTGTAAGTCCGGCAGATCTGGGGCCGTGTCTCGTAAATCCCACAGCGATGATCGTCCTGCAGATGCTTGCAAGTTGTGTGAACCAGCAAATACCAAGTGTCGGTGTCCACGAACACCGTCGCGCGATCGTGAAGCAAGTACCAACGAATGAAGTCAAAGTCTTTCCGCGACACCGGTTCGTCGATCGGCAACGCAAAGTAACGGCAACACTTCGCCGTGCAATGATCGCACAGGTTGGCGTCCTTGGGATAATCCTCGCGTCGCCGCTTTTTCGGCGGAAACGATTTCTTGGAAGCGGTCGGCGGCACGGGGGCGGCGGTCGGCACGGCGGGAGGTCTCCCTTGACCGGGCCGCTTGGAGTTTCGGCCCGTTAGAATAGGATGGCAAAATCGATCCGACACACACTATCAAAGTCACACCGTCATGGAAGTCGTCATCACCGCTCTGGGCCCCGACAATTCGGGCTTGGCCGATCCGATCATCCACCACGTCACGTCACGCGGTGCCCGGATCAGCGAGATTCAGATGTACGACCATGACGAACAACAACTGTTCGCGATGCTTTGCCGGGTCGAAACCGAGTCGGCCGAATACGAGCCGATGATCGATGCGATGCGGCAAATCGGTGATCACACGAAGCTGTCGATCCGCGTCTGGAGCCCCGAGCGCGAACAGCCGAAGCCGAAAATCGCGCTTTGCGGCACGTTCGTCGCACACACGCCCCGGGCCGTCCTGGAAGCCGTCGCCGGCGGCCGGATCAACGCGGAAGTTTCCGTCTTCATCAGCAACCGCGAGAAACTGACCCCCCTGGCCGATGAATTTGAGGTGCCCTTTCGCATGATCGGCCGTGGCGACGGATCAGCCGACGACGACGAAATGGTCGGCGTGCTGGACGAATTCGATGTCGATTACGTCGTGCTGGCTCGATACATGCGGATCCTGCCGGCCGGCACCTGTTGGCAATTCGCCGGGGGCCGGATCATCAATTTGCATCACGGCTTGCTCCCCGGCTTTCCCGGCTTTCGGCCTTATCACGATGCCCACAACGCACGGATGTTGACGTTCGGGGCCACCTGCCACTTCATCATCCCGGAACTGGACGCGGGCAATCAGACGATCAACCAGCGCACCTTCTCGGTCGCACCGGGAACTCCGCTCGAGGCCATCATCGCCCGTGGCGAAAGCGAGAACGAGCCCGCCTGCTTGGTCGAAGGCGTCCGTCGCGTCGTCGATCGCGAAATCGAACTTCATTTCCACCGCGTGATCGCGACAAAGTCCAAGGTGTAGACCGTCGCACGACCCCCTTTTTTTGACGACAATGGGTCGCATGACCAAGCCCCATCGTCGTCGCCTGTTCCGTCTGTTCGCCGTGGCACTCGGCCTGCTGCCGCTGGTCGTGATCGAATCGACGCTTCGAATCACCGAAACGTCATCGCCGACTTGGGGTGATCCGTCGATCCGGGTGGATTCGCAGCCGGCCCTTTTTGTTCTGGACGAATCCGGCGAACGCTATCAGATCGACCCGGCTCGATCGAACTACTTTCAACCGGCCAGTTTCTCGGCGAATAAAAAAGCGACCACGCGGCGGGTTTTCGTTTTGGGCGGTTCCACGGTTCAGGGACGACCGTACGCACCGGAGACGGCGTTTTCGACTTGGCTGAAAATCTGGCTGACGACCTGCGATGACCGGCACGATTACGAAGTCGTCAATTGTGGCGGCGTGTCTTACGCCAGTTACCGCGTCGCAAAAATCCTGGACGAAGTGCTGACACACCAACCCGACGCCGTCGTCCTGTATACCGGTCACAACGAATTCCTGGAGAACCGTACCTACGCGGACCGGCGCAATCGCGGGGTCACGGCGAAGGCGATCGATTCGTTGGCCGAGCATTTGCGAACCGTTCGCTGGGCACAAAACAAGTTCGCACCGCCGGCCCGCAAAGGACATTCGCTTGCACCGGAGGTCTCCGTGCGACTGGACAACGCAGGCGGCTTGGAGAGTTACCGGCGGGACGGAGATTGGCGAACCGGCGTGGAAACAGACTTTCGAGATTCTTTCGCGGGCATGCTGGCGAATTGTGAAACGACCGGCGTTCCTTTGATCGTGTGCCTGCCGGCGTGTGATTTGATCGACACGCCGCCTTTCAAATCCGCGGTGGACCCCGCCTTGAGCTCGGCCGACCGGGCGACCTGCACGAGCTTGTGGCAGACGTTGCAAAGTGATGCGACTTTCGAAGAAAAGCAGCGGGCCTGTCGCGAGCTACTCGCCCTGGATCCGAAGCACGCCGGGGCGAATTTTTGGACGGGCCGGGAGATGCTGGATTCGCGTCAGGATACCCGGCTCGCCCGGCAACACCTGATCACCGCCCGGGACGAAGACGTTTGTCCGCTACGGGCGACCACGACGATCATCCGAACCGTCCGCGAACTGACGGACAAGCGTTTCCCGTTGGTCGATACGCCGAGTCTTTTCGATGACGATGACGACGCTTTACCCGAGACCCGCTGGTTTGTCGATCACATTCATCCGTCGATCGCCGGGCATCAACGAATCGCCGCGAGCCTCGCGGAACGATTCGCCGGGCTCGGTTGGATTCAGATTGACGACGGATCTCGGCGTCGGGTGCAGACGGCTTCGGGCCAATATTTCGAGACTTTGGGCGAAGAGTACTTCCACCGGGGACGTCAACGTTTGCGAGGTTTGCAACAATGGGCGGCCGGACGGGCAGGGATGGATCTTGATGAGTAAAAGAACTGAAATGGAAAAACAGAACCGAGGCCGCGCGACTGGACTTTGCTTGCCGGCGTTCTTTCTGATCAGCCTGCTTTCGACGACCGGTCTGTCGACCGTCGCGGCGCAGTCCGGTCCGGCGACCGGCGAGACCCGGGTCGCCGTCGACCGGGAGGATCCCGGGAAATTGGCCGAGTCGCTCGAGGGAGATTTTGATACCGGCGATATCGTGGCGACGTCGGCTTGGGCCGAGTCGTTGAATCTGGCCGATTGGCTCGGGCCGCTCGCTCCGGTCGCCTTGTCGCCGTTCTTCGGAATCGCGTTGTTGTCCGGATTGTCGCTTTACGGCCCCGACTGGGTGACCGACAACGCACTGCTCGGTTCGTCCGGTCCGCTGCAAAGCCAGACCCTGTTTTGGATCTTCGTCGCTCTGACACTGCTGACCAGTTTGCCGCGGCTGACGAAGGTCAGTAAACCTTTCGCCCAAGCGGTCGATCGATTGGAAACCTACGCGGTGATCGTGATTTTGTTGATCATCAAAGTGGTTTCCGCGATGGAAACGCCTGTCGATGGTGAAACCCAAGTCGCGATGATTCAGTTCGGCGTCCTCAGTTTTACCGCCGACACGTTGTTGACGATCGCCATGGTCGTCAACGTGTTGGTCATCAACAGCGTCAAGTTCTTCTTTGAATTTTTGGTCTGGCTGACCCCGGTGCCATTTCTGGACGCGGTTTTCGAAGTCTGCAACAAGTCCGTTTGCGCGGCGCTGATGGCGATCTACGCTTACAGCCCGACGCTTGCCACGATCATCAACCTGGCCGTGTTGGTCATCGCGGCGTTGATGTTGCGATGGATCAGTCGTCGCGTACAGTTCTACCGAACCATGATTCTCGATCCGATCTTGGCCCGCCTGTGGAGCGGATTCGGGACGCCCAAGCGACCCGAGTTGATCGTTTTCCCCAACGATTCGATCGGACCGTTCCCGGCGAAAAGTCGGCTGCGATTGTGCCGAGACGAAAGTGGGGACGGATGGCAACTGGTCTCGGCCAACTGGTGGTCGCCGGCCCGGGTCCACAAGTTGTCAGCCGAGACACGTCCGACACTCGCCAAAGGCTGGGTCATGCACAGCGTCGAGGTTCAAGAAGTCGAAAAGTGCCGGCTGTGTTTCAGCCGGCGTTACGACCGGACGCTGGCGGAGTTGGCCGAATCGATGGCCATCGTCGTGCCGGAGGAATCACGGCAAACCGCATCGCCCGACCCCCGTCACGAGTTCGCCTAGTTCGATTCGAGACGCTACTTGCGAACTTGCCAGTTCGGGTGACGACGATGCGCTTCGTCCATCATCGCGGCGGCTCGCCTGACAAGCTCGGGATGCTCCGCGGCGATGTCGGTCGTTTCGCCCAGGTCCTTTTGCAGATCATAAAGCTGAATCTCGCCGCTGATCATCGGCTGGCGAATCGCTTTGTAGTTCTGAAAACGTACCGCTTGCCGACTGCCCTGCTCGTAGAATTCCCAGTAAAGGTAATCGTGTGTCTTCTGAGCCTCCGTATTTCCGAGCAACGTCGGGGCGAAGCTGATGCTGTCCAAGTTTTCCGGCGGCGAGACGCCGGCCAAGTCGGCGGCCGTCGCCATCCAGTCGCCAAAGTAGGCGACGTGATCCGTCGTGCCGCCGGCGGCCACCTGACCGGGCCACCAAGCGATCGCGGGGACGCGGATGCCGCCTTCGTAAAGAGCACGCTTGATCCCTCGGAGTGGGCCTGAGGGATCGAACCGCTCCAGGTCATGACCGGCTTCGTCATGGGGGCCGTTATCGCTGGTGAAAAAGACCAAGGTGTTCTCGGCGATCCCCAACGTCTTCAACTGATCCAGCAATCGGCCGACGTCACCATCCATGCGGGTGATCATCGCGGCTTGACCCTTGTCTTGATCCGGCCAGTCACGGTCACTGTAGATCCCATGGTCGGGGACTTCCGCACCGTCGCCGGTCATCCGCGTCGCTTCGTTGTTGGCGTGCGGGATCGTCAAAGGCAAGTACAAAAAGAACGGCCCCTCGGAATTCTGCTTGACAAAGTCCAGGGCTTCCTCGACGTACAAGTCGTGCGTGTAGTCGATCCGCTTGGTCGCGTAGCCGCCCGTAAAACCGCCGTTGGATCGATCGCTTCGTTCGACGACGTTCCGGAGTCTCAGCTTTCGCTGGTTGTCCCACACGAACTCCGGATAATAGTTGTGCGCGTGGACTTGATTCAGGTAGCCGAAGAAGCGATCGAAACCTTGACGAAGCGGGAAACCTTCGTTGTCCGATTCGCCCAGTCCCCATTTCCCGATCAACGCGTTGGTGTAGCCGGCCGACTTCAAGACTTCGGCGACCGTGATGTCCTCGTCGCGAAGCGATTGACTGGTCATGTCGGGACCACTGGCGTTTCCTCGCACGTGCGTGTGCCCCATGTGCAGACCCGTCATCAAGACGCTTCGACTGGGCGCGCAGACCGTGTTGCCGGCGTAAAAATTCGTCAGCCGCATCCCTTCGGCGGCCATCTGATCCAGCCGTGGTGTCCGAATCACTTTCTGGTCGAAACTCCCCAGGTCTCCATAACCCAAGTCATCGGCCATGATGAAGATCATGTTCGGCTTGTCCGCGGCCGTCGCGGCGGGGACCAGAAGCCCGAAGATCGGCAAAATCAACAGCAGACAAGACGCAAGTCGAAAGGTGTCGCGCATGGGATTCAGTGAAACAAAAAACGAGGGAAATGCGGAAACAAGCGGACAGCATAATCAATCACGAATCCATCGAACGACCGGGGCGGCATCGACCTCGACCGCGGCGGGCAAATCGGACTGCTCCGGATCGCCACCGGCGATCCGAACGTCTTCCAAGGTCAGCAAGTAGTTCTGACGCCAGTCGACATGACCGACGCGATTCGTCCAAAACGGATTTTTGTAGCTCGCCGTGGCCAACGTTGCGAATCGATGCCAATGCTCGGCCGCCCGAATCAGTGCGTCGATGGCATTTTGCTGAGCTCGGGGGTCGCCGGAACGACGATGAACCGCCAGGAAGGCGGCCCCGCGGATCTTCTCCGCATAATAACGCCCCAACGCCGTCACGATTTCGACGTCGGCGATCGTTCGGGCCAGTTCAGAATTTCCCGTGGCTCGAAACGAAGCCAAGGAGGCCGTCGCATCATCCAAGTGGCGGTCGATCAAGTCGGCGACCTCCAACGGCGTGCGTCGACCATCACGAGGCTCGGCTGCCGGGGCTTTCGCGAAATCGGGAATCGACTGATACCCGCTGTTGGCGTGTGGCTTCAGGTTGATGAACCGATTCACGTCATGAAAACCTGTGTCGTTCTGTGCGTACGACTCCCGACTCTGGCAACCCTCGATGTACCACTGAAAGTCCAACGGTCCCCAGTGAAAACCGGTCGTGATCGGATAAACCATCGATACGTTTTGCCAAGCCTGTAGCAGTCTCTGTCCTTGCGGCACGGAAAGATCGAAACGCTCCGCCAGGATCGCCGCGATCCGATCGTTGCCGACGTCGGGGTCGTACGCGAACCTGCCCCAAAGCAACCACTGCAGCCAGTGCTTTTCGATTTCCAGCGGACGCGACTGACCAGCCTCGCGTTCCAGGAATTCGCGTCCCCAAACGAATTGGTCGCTGCCGTAGTAATAACCTTGGGTGACGTCGGAGGGGATGTTCTTGACAAACTCGCGAACGAAATCGGGAGCCGCCCATCGGAAACAATAAATGTCATCGTTTCGCAATGTCCAAATGGTTTTGGTTTCACCCAAGTGCTTGACGAAGTCCTCGTGGTAAGGCTGCCTGGTCGCACTGTAGACGTGCGCTTTGGCGTACTTGAACGAGAAAATAAAATCGATATTCGGATGCTCGATCAACGCTCGGAACGTTCGCTTGATGTCGCTCGTCTCGGCTTCATGCTGACGATGAATGAAGCGAAATTGTCGATCGGGAAAGTCACCCATGGCATCCGTCACGCCTAGCCCGTACGTGGCCAACGCCCAATCTTCTTTGTCTTGAAAATTGGCTCCCGACATGTTTTCGCCGGTCGTCAAACCGATTCCGGCCAAGTCGGGATAAGTGCGAACCATCGCGGCGACACTGCGGCGAAAATAATCGATGGTCGTCGGATTCCGAAAGTCTTCGGTGATCCCGTACTTTCCGAACGTTGCGTCGGTAAAGATGTTCCATGTCACGACGTAAAAATCGACGTTGCGTGATTGACCGTATGCCATGACCCGACGCCAGAATTCGATCTTGTCGTCGATCGAAATTTTTTTGACGACCTCGACATCGGCCAAAATTTCGTCGGTCACAAAACCACGACCTTGCAACGGATAATGCTCGTCCCAATCGACTCTGGAACGCCAAACGTCATCCAATGCGACGTCGGGATACTCGGGAACCTTTACCATCGAGGGAAACGGATGAAGGCTCCACAAAGAAACATAGTTGTAGCGATACCTCGCCAGCGTATCGATGTACTCTTTCCAAAAGTCAAAGTCCCACATGTCCGGCAGGTTCATTTGTGCGGCGTCACAGACGTCGGTGTAACTGGGGGTCCGCACGTCCAAGGGAATGTTGAATTTGGTCCCACGCATCTTCATCCGAGGGGACTGGGCGTCGTTGACGATTTCGTCGGCGCCGAGCGCGCGAAGGATCTCGGCCACCTCCAGACCGCCGTACATCAGTCCCGCTTCGTCTTTGGCGATGATCTGCACCTGGTCGCCAGACGGGCCGCCGGATCGTCGGACACGAAAACCCTCGGCTTCGAAGGAAGCGGCCTCCGCATCATCGGCCAACCGAAACGTGATCCGAAGGTCCTTTGCCGCGTCCGTTTCGCGAACCGCGTCGGCGACTTCGCGGCGTCCGAAATCCGCCGGCGATTCGGCTCGAGCGTCAAAGCAAAACAGCGGAACGAGAATGGTCATCCACGACAGGGGGGCACGACGGTCCATGAGGGTCTTTCGCCTTCGCGGCAACGAGTACGACGGGGGTAAGGAATAACCCGCAGTCTACCGTTCTTGTTCGCCCCCGTGCTTCAGCTCCATCAGCCGTTGGTTGTACGCAGCGATGGCTTCGCGGCGACGCAGCATCCCCAGCAAGCACCCCGGCCGATCGGGATCTAGGATCGGCAGTTCATCCAAATTGCGCGACGTGAACCGCAGCAACGCGGTATTCAGGTCGTCTTTGGGCGTCACGAACAAAAAATCGTCCGTCATCAAGTCGCGAGCGACCGCCAGTTTCCAAAGGCTTTGATCGAACAAGTAGGCCCGCACGTCGTTATCGCTGAACACACCGACCATGCGTCCGTCGGCGTCCACCACCGGAAAGTAACGCTGGTGATCGTCCGCCAAGCGGTGAACGATTTCGTCCAGGGTCATCCCCTCGGCGATCAACGTCATTTTTTGGTCACGTTGATAAATGTCACCGACGCGGACGCCGTCCAGAACGTCAACGATAAAATCGCCGCGATGAGCCATCGATTCCATTCGCGTGGGCACTTGTCGCTGATACAACCGGAACCGGTGGCTCAACACGAATGTCAACGTCGACACCAACATCGTCGGCAACAGCAATCCGTAATCGCCGGTCAGCGCCCGGACCATGATGATCGTCGAAATCGGGGCACGGGCGATGCCGGCAAAAAAGCCTGCCATGCCGACGACCGCAAAGGCTTCCGGTTGCGTCACGACCGTGGGAAAGAACGAATTCAGCACCAAACCGATCGCTGCACCGGAGCAACCGCCGATCACCATCGAGGGGCCAAAGACTCCGCCCGAGCCGCCCGATCCGATAGTCAACGACGCCGTCACGATCTTTGTCAGAGCGATCGCGACCAAGCACGGCACGCCCAAATCGGTCGCCGTCGTCAGGGCGACCTGCAAAGTCCCGTAGCCGGTTCCCAGCACCCCCAAGACGTGCCGGTCTCCGTCGAAGACGTTCAGCAATCCGATCCCGATCACGCCGGCCAAGGCCGCGCCGATCGCCGGGCGGACGTGCGGGACGATCGGCAAACGACGGAACAGGTCTCGAATGCCGTAAAACATCTTGACGTACAACATGCCGACGACGACCAAGGCCAACGCCAAAACGGCATAGGCCGACAGTTCGATCGTCGAAACCGAAATGTGATTCAGTTCGGCACCGAACAGTGGCATGAATCGCATCTCGGCGGGCAACGACTGAACGTAAACGCTGTACGCGATGACCGATGCCGACGCGGCGGGCACGATCACGTCGGCCTCCAAATCGGCGTCGCTGTAAAGAATCTCACCGGCGAACACGGCTCCGGCCAACGGGGCACGAAAGATCGCCCCGACGCCGGCCCCCATTCCCGCGGCCAACATGATGCGGCGTTCGCGATTGGACAGATTCAGCCGTGTCGCCACCCAGGATCCGAAGCCGGCTCCGATCTGAGCGATCGGGCCTTCGCGGCCGCCCGATCCGCCCGTCCCCAGCGTGATCGCCGAGGCGAGCGTCTTGACCAACGGGATTCGGCCGCGGATTTCCCCACGCTTGTTGTGGAAGGCGTCGATCGCCGCGTCGGTCCCGGCCCCCTCGGCTTCGGGGGCGAACGAATACACCAAGATGCCCGAAACCAACCCGCCGAAAGTCATCACGACGACGATCATCCAGGGCGAAAAAAAGGCGGTCGTGTGTTCGAAGCGGACGTGTTCTCCGGTCGCCTCGGACGGCGTGTATCCGGCGAACTGCGTCAGCGTCAAACGCACGACCGCCTGTCCCAAAAAGTCAAAGGCGATGGCGCCGAGTCCCGAAACCACGCCGACCAGCGAGGCCAGCAGGATCCATTTGGCGAGCGAATGCAATTCGAATCGCTTCAAAAATTCGCCGGCTCGTTTCACTTGCTCTCCGTCTTTCGGCGTCGGTACTCCGCCGTCCCTTCCCGTCCTCCGCGACACGCGTCGCCGGGCAGTCTAACAGCAGCATCGATTCGCGCCGATGTGATCCGGTCCGCGTCGGGGTCGACGCGGCAGTCACGACGCTCCAAAACCCCCGTCATGCCGCGTGGATGAGAGATGCGGTACACTCCCGCGATGAACAAGCGACTGACACGAATTAGCAAATTTTTGACCTTCGTGCTCCGTCACGAGCCCCAAGCGATCGGGATCAAGTTGGACGCCGAGCGATACGCAAATCTCGAGGAGTTGGTCCGGCAAGCCAATGTGTCGGGCAAGTCGATGACGCTGGACCAAGTCCACGAGGTGCTCCGGCTGAGCGACCCGCCGCGTTTCGAACTCTCCGACGACGGGATCCGCATCCG